>JBEIPH010000128.1:0-4488 GCA_040377115.1 Micavibrio sp.
ACAGGCGCTGGCGCTGCAACAATAGGCGCTGGCATTTCTTCTGCCTGCTTTTGTTCTGGCTCTGCAGTCAAGGCAACTTCCTCAACTGGCTCAACAGCCGGCTCTGGGGTACCTGCTGCTGGTTCTGTTGCGGCCAGTTTGTCTTTCTCGATGGCTGACATCGCCGCAATTTCAGAGGAAGGCTCAATGATCTGCGCCTTCTGGACAACTTCTACAGGTGCCGCGACTACTTTTTCTTCGATCAAAGTTGGCTGTGGTTTTACTTCAGCTACTTTTACTTCGCTGACTGCAGGCTTTGAACCTGACTGGCCGTATACTGCCAGCTTGGCCATGATGCCGGTTGGCTTAACAGCAGGTGCTGCTTCTACAGACTTGCTCTTGTTGTCATCAATGGGAACGATCGCCATCGGTGCTTCGACAGGTTCAGCAGTAACCGAGGTTTCAATGGCCTGTGTGGTGGCGGTCTGTGTGGTGGCGACTTCAGCTACGGGTGTTGGCTCGATAGCGGCTTGTTGCGCAGGCTTGTCCGAAGTGGTCAGGAAAGAAGCCAGTTTTTCGCGCAGCGATTTGTTTTCATCCTGCAAACGCGAAAGTTCGGCATTGTCAGTGACAGGTGCCGCTTTGCTTACAGTTTCACCAGCTTCCATGCTGCGAATGCGTGCGCGCAGTTCGGCCAGTTCAGCGCGTTCTGATTCCATCAGCTTTTGTGGCGCCAACGTCGGGGTCACCGCAGCACTTGTGGTGGCGGTTTTCAGACGTTCTGCTTCCGCCGTCTGACGGGCAGCCTGTGCGTCCAGGTCTGCTTGCTTGCGCTCAAGCACAAGGCGCAGGTTTTCAAGCGTGGCGCGTTCTTTTGCAAGCTCTTCGCCAGTAGCAGAGGTTGCTGCAATGTTTTGTGCTGCAGCCATCTGGTCTTTTTCCATTTTGTCACGCATGGCGGTCAGGCTTGCGCGCTCGGTCGCCAGACTTTCCTTCAAGGATGCCAAGCGAGCCAGTTCAGCTTTGCTTTCTTCGCGCAAGCTCGCGATTTCGTTGCGGGCACGCTCAAGCTCGGCCGCAGCGGCGGTGGCGCGGCTGATTTCTTCCTGTTGGGCTTTTTCAGCCGATGTCAGTTGTTCCTTCAGGCGCGCAATTTCTGCGGCGTCACGTGTGGAAACGGTGCTGGCCTGACGGGCAAGTTCATCGGTCAGACGTGTGTTTTCAGATTTGGCACTGGCCAGTTCTGATTTCAGCGTGTCGCGCTCGGTGGTCAGCGCGGCAATACGTGCCTCGAAATCTGATTTGGTCGAGGCAAGGCTGCGTGTCAGATCAACAGCGCTTTCTTTTTTGGTTTCTTCAACAGCCGCAATTTTTGCCTGGCTGCTGACAAGGTCAACTTTCGCTTTTTTGTCTTCTGGCTTGTTGGCAAGTGCGGCCATCTGGCGGTTACGCGCCTCGATCAGCTTTTCTGTTTCGCGCGCAAGGTTGGCTTGGGTACGGTCAAAAGCTTCGATCTGCGCACTGGTCTCGCGCTGCTTTTCAGCTTCAAGCGATGCGATCTGGCCTTCGATAGCGCGGGTCTGCGGGTCTTTTTCAGCAAGCGCCTGCTTGGTTTCTTCAGCGGCGCGGTCAGCATTGGCAACCGTGATCTGGCTTTCCTCGATCGTGCGGGCAGACGTACCCGATGATGAAGGCACAAGCGCTTTCATTTTAGCACCCATGGAGGCCAGCAGTTTGCGGCCACCCGAAGGCTCTTCTGCGGTCAGCGCAACAGGTGCAACAACATCGCCTGCAGCAGGCTCAATTGCAGCAACGTCCTTCAGCTGGTTTTGAATGGTTGTTTTTTCGGTTTCGATTTTGGCGATGGCGTCTTCGCTGCGGGCAGCTTCGGCGCGGGCTTCGGCTTCCAGCTGCGCTTCAAGCTCATCAAAGCTGCTGGTTTTTGCATCAACTTCTTTTTCCAGCTTGGCAACTTCGGCGCCAACAGCGGCAAGGCGTGTGCGCTCGCTGTTCAGCTTTTCGATTTCGCGATCAATTGGTGCCAGCGCGTTGCGCTCGACTTCTTCAGCGGGTTTTTCCAGGTTGGCAGAACAGGTTTCAAGATTTTTGTGCGCACCTGAAAACTGGCGCAGCGCAAAGGTCACTTCAAGCATCGGCATGCCGATAACCAGTTCACCGTTGTTTGACAGCGTATCGTAAAAAGCATCATCGCGGCCGATCTGCACAACGATGGAGCGTTCGGAAGACGCGCGGCCAACCAGTGTGCGGTTTTTGATACCGTCTGCTTTCAGGCTGACTTCGTATTCCTCGCCTGCTTTGAAAAAGCTGTCTTTAAAATCAAGCGCAACGGAACCAAAACCATCAACGTTGCGGGCAAAAGCAACCACAACCTGTTTGTCGAACTTGCCGACCATCGCGCAGTATGGCGCGCCTGCGGTATCAACCGTGCCGACTTTCCAACCATCTTGCGGGCGCAAAACACCGTATGGTGTGGCGGCCGAGCTGACTGCCAGAACCGATGTCGCTGTCGTGACAATAGAAACAAAGGATACGGCGGCAGCAACGGTCAGATGTAAACGGCGCATGGATCACCTCGATGAATCAGGTAAGCGGTTCTTTTATATCGTCAAAATTCTGATCCCACATCATAGGGATTCTTGTCCCTTTTACCAGAAGTTTTTCTATATTTTTGATTTATATGACTAATAATCGTATCGATGCGCGTAATAAAATTGCACTCAGTCGATATCCTCGTAAGCGACCTTTGGACCGCCCTCTTCAGCCGTCAGCTTGTGCGCAAGGCTGGCCTGCAGGAAAGGATCAAGATCGCCATCCAAAACGCCCTGACTGTCCGATGTCTGGTGACCGGTGCGCAGGTCTTTGATCATCTGATAAGGGTGCAAAACATAGGACCTGATCTGGTGGCCCCAGGCGATATCGGTTTTGGCGTCTTCGCGGGCCTGTTTTTCGGCATCGCGTATCTGCATTTCGCGCTCGTAAAGCTTTGCCTTAAGAAGTTTCATGGCATGGGCGCGGTTTTGAATCTGCGAGCGTTCTGACTGACAGGCCACCACGATACCGGTTGGCAAGTGGGTGAAACGCACGGCTGATTCAGTTTTGTTAACGTGCTGACCACCGGCACCTTGGGCGCGGTAAACGTCAACGCGCAAATCTTTATCCTCGACCTTGATATCAATATCTTCGTCAATCACAGGCGTGATGGCAACCGAACAAAAACTGGTGTGACGGCGCGCGTTGCTGTCATAGGGCGAGATACGCACCAGACGGTGTACACCGCTTTCGGATTTCAACCAGCCATAGGCGTTTTCGCCACGAACTTCGAGGATGGCTGATTTAATACCGGCAACCTCGCCGTCTTGTTTGTCCATCAACGAGATTTTATAGCCGTGTTGCTCGGCCCAGCGCATGTACATGCGAAACAGCATGCCAGCCCAATCCTGTGCCTCGGTACCGCCCGCCCCTACGTTCACTTGCAGATAAGCGTCATTACCATCAAGCTCGCCAGACAGTAGGCTTTCAAGCTCGCGCGCACGCACGTCTTCTTTAAGAGCAAGCAGGGCTTTTTCAGCTTCGCTGACAAGGCTGTTGTCGTTTTCAGCTTCGGCCAGTTCGATCATTTCGATCTGGTCGCTCAGATCGCTTTCAAGTTTACGCACGCCGCCGATCTGGGTTTCCAGACGGTTGCGTTCGCGCATGATTTTTTGTGCACGTTCGGGGCTGTCCCACAATTTGGGATCTTCGGAAAGGGCGTTTAGTTCTGAGAGGCGGTGGACAGAGCGATCCCAGTCAAAGATGCCTCCTCAGCAAACCGATGGAGTTTTTAATCTCCTCGACTGCTGTTTCGATTTCGGCCTTCATTACGCGGCAGCTTTCATTTCTGTCGTGCCCGCGCAATGCGCGATGATTTCAGGTACAAAAGCAAGCTGATCAGCTGCTTCGCCGGTCAGCAAAATGTTGTGTGTGCAGCTGCCCGTACCCTGCCAGTTGGCGCCTGCGGCAACCATGGCTTCTTTGGTACGCTCGGGACCGGCAACGTTCCAGCCGGTGGCCAGCTGTACTTTTGCCAGCAGTTCAACGGCGTCACCAACGAATACCATTGGCTTACCAGCTTCGATAAAGCTGGCGATGATGCGTTCGGAGTGTGCGTTGGCACCCAGTTTTTGCACGCTGCGGCTGCCCGAAGGAACAACCAGACAATCAAAATCTGCACCCAGTGTGGCGCTCATTGTTTGATCAACGGGGAAGTACAAACCCCAAGCATTGTTGTTCCAGCTGTTAACCAGACCGGGTTCGATGCCTACAGCTTTGATAGATGCGCCGGTTTTCAGCATTTCGCGCTGAATGGTGGACATTGAAGCTTCATCCACGCCGTTGGACACTAGAATCAGAATTTTCTTGCCGCGCAGGGATTGATCCATGATCAGGCTATCTCCTTGTTTTTATTGTTTGTTGCTGATGATGGGGGCTGGTTCGCCCACAAATTGTGTA
>JBEIPH010000094.1:0-5152 GCA_040377115.1 Micavibrio sp.
ACACAGGTGTCAAATGTGACATGTGCTGGAAGGAAAGCCTGAATTGAGGCATCCAGAGGAAGGCAGCAACGGAGCGGACCGGTTTCGGACCTAAAAAGCTGTTGGACATGGCTTGCACCCCCCGGTAAAAACGCGCATCCAAAAATGGATGTCCTATTCTTTAATCTTAAGCCTTTTTCTTAAAACCGTCAAATTTACGTAGATTTATCTAAAATTTTATCGATTTTTTAGTGAGGCTTTTAACCAATATAACCCATTGTTACTAAACAAAAGATTACCAGCTGAAAAAATTAATGACGTAATGGGGTTGGAATCCATGGGTTTTTGCCAGCAAGGCCAGGCGATTCTTGTCTGGCGCGGTTTGCTGCGCTGCAATATGGCCGGGCGTGGCCAGCTCCACCCTGTGAATACCGCTCATGACCAGGGCCACGTCGATTCCCGCCCCCACAGCCCCTGCCACGTCCGTGGCCATGCCATCGCCCACAGCCAGAACCCGCCGCAGGCCCATATCGGCCAATACCTGGGCATAAACCTCGGGATGTGGCTTGCCGCGGTAAACGACAGCCCCGCCCAGTTCCTCATAACGCTTGGCTGCCGTGCCCGGACAGCACATTAAATGATGCCCCACGTGAACCACCTTGTCGGGGTTGGGGCATAACATGGGCAAGCGGCGCGCGGCTGCGGCGCGCAGCTCTTCTTCAAACGGGCTTTCGCCTGCGGGATGAAAAGCGCTGTTGAGCACAAAATCTGCACGGTCAATATCATCGACCATATCTATATTGAGCCCCTGATAAAGGCTGTCGTCGGGTGCGCGGCCAATTTGATAACAACGCTGACCCCAATTAACCAGACAGTGGTCACGCAGCAAGGCGTGCGCAGCCTCCCCCGATGTTAACAGCCCGTCATACATGCGGCGCGAAATGCCCATGCCTTCAAGATGGCTGACGATCAACTGACTGCGGCGTGGCGCGTTTGATAACAGCCAGATAATCTTACCCGCGTTGCGCAGCGCCTCAAGCGCGCCAATGGTTCCTGGCAGGGGCTGAACGCCATCATGCACAACGCCCCACAGGTCAAGGATGACGCCATCGTAATAATCCGCGACCTCGGCAATACCGCCAATAAATTTAGGGGTGTCCATATTCGCGACGCTGCGAGTCATACCCCTTGGGATTCCACCCTGAGCGGATGACCGAAAAGGAACCCTTGGCCATAGTCGATATCAAGATCAAGCAACTCAACCAGTTGTCTTTCGTTTTCGACTTTCTCAACGATCACATCAATCCCCTCGCGATCAAGAGAGTCTTTAAGGCGGCGCAACCGCAACAACCCGCCCGGTTCGCGCAAGGCCCCCAACAGCATAACTGCATCAACCTTGATAAAACGAATAAAGCGCGTTTCAAGCAGATCAAAGTCAAAAGACAGATCATGCACACTATCCATCGAAAAACGGCAACCCAGATGTGACAGACCCGCCAGCACCGGCAAGGTATCAGGCGACATCGTCGCCAGATCACGTTGGCCAAGTTCAAATATCAAGCGCGGCGCAAGCGCGCGGTTTTGCGAGATAAACTCAACCAGGTCGCTCATGAATTTTGGGTCATTCAGCGTCAGCGGCGTGATGTTGCAGAAAAAGGCGCGGTTGGCATCAAACTCGGCTGTTTTGCGCGGCGCCTGCAGCGTGCGCAACAACAACAGATTATCAATGGCGGGCAGTAAATCCTGCGCCAGCGCGACTGGTACATATCTTTCCGCCGGAATATGCACATCGTCACGAATACGCAGGCGCGCAAAACTTTCAGCAAAGCGCAACTTGCGCTGTGGCAGGGCAACAATCGGCTGCACAAAAAGATCAATGCTGTCTTGCTCGATGGCGGCCTTGAGCAAACGAACCACCTGTGCATCGCTCAGCGGTGTTTGCGGCGTCATCAACGCAACATCCAGCCCCTCGACCAGCTGCGTGCCCGTCACCACATTTTCCTCGGCAGGCACAGCAAGACGCGAAAGCTCATGGGCGATGGTGCGCAGCATGCGCTGCTCGGGGCTGGCGTTCTCAGCCTCACCCTGCAGGCGGCTTTGCTGGCGCATGGTTGTACCCATCGCGGCAAGCGACTGCCGGAGAGTGCTGACATCCTGACGATGGCGGGCCAGTTCGCGCGCCAGACGTTCATATTCACCCGTCATGCGATTAAGCTGCTGGCGCGTATCGCGATCCCAGCTGCGGCGCAGACGTATATCAAGCACAACAAGCCCTGCCAGCATCATCAATGCTGCCGTCAGCAAGGCAATGCGCATACCCGCCACACTACCCACAATCAGCAAAACACACAGGACAACGCAGGCAACCACCATCGTCACCAAAAGGGATGCACCACGCCCCGTGCTGAGGGTGGTCGCAGATGGCACAGCCTTTTTTTGCATGCGTGCAAAAGGCCACAGCTCCTTGATCAGGCGCAACAGTTTTTCTAATGGTGTCATGGGTGACAGTCTAGCGGTTTTGATGCACTGACGCTACTGGCAATCAGCGCCAATCGCGCTGGCCACACTTGAAAAGCCATCACGCGCCAACAGCTTTTCAAGACCGTGCAGAATATCCACGACCAAGGACGGGCCATGAAAAACAAGACCGCTATAAACCTGCAACAACGAAGCCCCTGCCCTGATTTTTTCATAAGCGTCATCCGCATTCATGATGCCACCAACACCGATCAACGGCAACTTGCCGCCGCTGATTTTAAACGCCTGTTTTAACATCGCGGTTGATAGACCTCGCAAAGGTGCGCCGCTAACGCCGCCCTTTTCTGCGCGCCATACCGCGGGGATGTTTTCGGGCCGTGTGATCGTCGTGTTGGTCAAAATCAACCCTGACAACTGATGTTGCAAGGCAAGCGCCACAACATCGTTTAACTCTTCAAGCGCCATATCCGGCGATACCTTGACCAACAAGTGCTTGGCGCCGCGCACAAGCGCCAAAGACGCCAGCAGATCATCAAGCGCCTTGGCCCGTTGTAAATCGCGCAGGCCTGGCGTATTGGGCGATGAAATGTTCACCGTGATATAATCCGCCTGCGGCAACACACGGCCCAGAATTTCGGCGTAATCCTCGCGCGGCGTTGAACTGTCTTTGTTAATGCCGATGTTGATACCCACAATCATTTGCGGGTTACACTGCCTTTGCTTTTCTATGTTGATTAGAAAATTATCAACACCGCCACCGGGAAAGCCCATGCGGTTAAGCACGCTGTGGGTTTTTGTGTCACGAAAAACGCGCGGGCGCGGATTGCCCTCTTGCGCACGCAAAGTCACCGTTCCAGCCTCAAGAAAGCCAAAACCCAGCTTTGACAGACCATGAAGCGCAACGGCGTCCTTGTCAAACCCCGCGGCAAGCCCCAGCGGGTTGGCAAATGTCCGCCCCCACAGGGTAACCGGCAATTGTGGCAGCACGGGCGCTTTTCCGGCCAAGCCCGCGCGCAGAGCCAAGAGGGCGGCGTGATGTGCAGCCTCCGCAGGCAGCGCCATCAACAAAGGTCGCATAAGTTTATAAGTGTCAAATGTCATTTTGCAGCATGGGTGCGGATAAAATCTTGCACCTGTAACAGATCATTGGGCAAATCTGTCGCGCGCTCAGGCCGCGTCATCAAATCGGCAAGCGCTGTGGGTAGTGGCGCTGCGCGACCAATTGCCCGCTCAACAGCTTGGGGGAATTTTGCAGCATGCGCTGTTGCCAGCGTTACCACAGGTTGATCCGGATAACGTGCGCGATACTGCTGCGCAACTCCGACGCCAACGGCTGTATGTGGGTCAAGCACATAACCTGTTTTGGCATTTACATCGCGAATAATTGAAACCGTCTGCTCGTCATCAATGCGGCCACTGCCAAACGTCTTGCGCAGGTTTTCCATGACTGCCGTGTCAATCTGGAACGGCCCCTGTTTTTGAAAATGGTTCATGGTTTCAGCCACAGCGCGGCCCTGACGGTTAAACAGCTCAAACAAAAGACGTTCAAAATTGCTTGATACCTGAATATCCATGCTCGGGCTCAGGCTTGGGGTTACACCGTCGCGTTTCATCTGCCCTGTGGCAAAAAAGCGGAAAAGAATATCATTGCGGTTGGTCGCCGCAATCAGACGCGCAATCGGCGCACCCAGCTGTTTTGCAATATACCCCGCATATATATTGCCAAAGTTACCTGTTGGGACAACAAAGGCCGCTTCCTTGCCTGTGCGCACCTTTACACGCAGGCTGGCGTAAACATAGTAAACCACCTGTGCAGCAATACGCGCCCAGTTGATTGAATTCACCGCCGACAAATTTATTTGTGCGCGAAACGGCGCATCATTAAACATCGCCTTGACCAGATCCTGACAATCATCAAAATCACCAGCCAGCACAATATTGTACACATTGGTCGCCTGCACGGTTGTCATCTGGCGACGCTGCACGTCTGACACTCGCCCTTTGGGGTGCAGAATAAAAATATCCACATTCGGCTTGTCCGCAAAGGCATGGATCGCTGCAGACCCCGTATCACCCGAAGTCGCCCCGACAATTGTCACGCGTTGCTGTTTTTTAGCCAGCAGCCGTGAAAACACCTGCCCCAGAAATTGCAACGCCACGTCTTTGAATGCCAGGGTTGGCCCATGAAAGAGCTCGAGCAGGTCGTGGCCTTCTTCCAGCTGATAAAGCGGCGCAACGTCGTCACCTTCAAATTCGCGATACGCTTGCGCAACAATATCCGGCAACTCGCCTGCCAGCACCGACCCCGCCATAAACGGTGCCAGCACGGCAACGGCTGTTTCGTGATAGCTTTTACCAACCAATGCCGCCATATCCAGCACCGGCATTTTTTCAGGCACATAAAGGCCGCCATCAAGCGCCAAGCCCGCCAGCGTGACATCGTCAAATCCCAAAACGGGTGCGTCACCGCGTGTGCTGACATAGCGCATCAGGCAGCCCCACCGAAATAGCGCGCCTGTAGATGGTTTTTGAAATCTTGCGTGGACAGTTTTTTGCCTGTTACCTGCATAATCAGATCAGACGGCGTTAACAAACACCCTTTTGACTGCACGTTATCGCGCATCCATTCAGTATAGCAAAATAAATCCCCCGCACGCAGGCGGTCATCAAGGTCTGGAATATCCCGCTTGAGCGT
>JBEIPH010000150.1:0-4233 GCA_040377115.1 Micavibrio sp.
CCAGCCTTGCGCTGATCAACGAGATTCCGGGCGTTTGCGGCGTGCATTTCAATGCGGCCAGCCGTATCGCCAACGTCAACGGCATCGGCGGCCCAATGGCTGCCCGCCAGATCCGCGAAATTGACGAACGCATCACGGTTGATGCCCGCCACCGCTTCTGATCGCCCAGTGCTTCGGATCGCCAGTGCTTTGCATCGATAGTTGCATTTGCGCGATTCTGCACCTAGGATGCGGGGACTAAATTCTGACAGCGCCCTAAGCCCGCGCTGAAAGGTAAAGACTAAACGGAGACGTGGCCGAGCGGCTGAAGGCAACGGTTTGCTAAATCGTCATACGTGGTAACATGTATCGTGAGTTCGAATCTCACCGTCTCCGCCAGTTTCTATCAAACAAGCACCCCCGTATGGGGGTGTTTGTTTTTGTAATCTCTTTTAAAAACGGGTGGCTGCATGAACAAAAATAAACTCTTTTTTTCGGTCGTGCTTGTCGGTGCCGTTTTGCTGGCGGCCTGGGGGCTTTTTCAGTCGTCGTTTTTGCAACAATCGGCCCTTGCCCGTGCGATTGAAACCATTCCGCAATATGACGCGCAAAAGCACAAGCGCGGCGAATACAAAGACGGCCAGCTAGTTGTTTATATCGGCCATGCCAAGGCCAAATACCTTCTGCGCGATGAAGTTTACGGTTTTATTGTCGATGCGCTGGTTTATCAGCGCGAAATGCGCGAGTGCAAAGGATTTCCCACCTGCTGGGCCATATTTAATGGCGGGACAGATGTCGATAACCCGATGGGCATCAGTCTGACCCAGACCATTGCCAACCCGCCAGTGCATATTGATAAATTTGTGATTGATGAAAGTTTGCTCGCGCAATTCAAAGACCTGAAACCTTTTGTACCCAAAGAACTGACCGCCAAGCTGCGTGCCGAGAAAAAAGACTTCACCGTTGATGACGACAGCCGTGTCCAGATCGAAAATCCAGGCGAGGGTATTAAATGGCAGCGCGTGCACTTTTCAAAAGTAGATGCGGGTATGTATACAATCATTGCAGAACTGCATGGCAAAACATTCAAACAACCCAAAAAGTTTTCTCGCGCCAAAACGGTCTATGAGGGCGGGCTTGATCAAGCACAGCTGATAAAAGCCATCAAAAGCCAGCGATAACCAAGTTCCAGCTGTGAATTGAGGCGCGGTCGGTGGATAGTTGCAGGCTATCTTGCCCGTCTTGTTGACATTAATTATAAAATTAATGAAACTATAAATCAGACATAAAAATGTCAGCTTTGGTCGCTACAATCGATCAAGAGTGACAACGGCGCTGTCTACAAAGTGTCTTGTAACTTAAAGCTGTATGTAAGCGGAGTTTCCCTTGTTTATTCGCGCGCGGCGCGCATCTGGTAATGCGCTTTTTCTGATATTGATTGCCGTCGCGCTGTTTGCCGCTTTGTCTTACGCGGTCACGCGAAGTGGGCGAGGACAGGGGGGTATTTCCAAAGAGGTAGCTGTGCTTGAAGCGGGGCAACTGCTTGGTCTGGCAAACAGCACCAAGGCGGCAACTGACCGCCTGCGCATTCTGAGCTGTGCACCGTCACAAGTTTCCCTGACAGGCATGGCAAAGTCGACCACCGTGGCCGCCGCCAACACAAATCCCAATAGCCCGGCAGATCGCAGCTGTCATGTCATTGATGTTGTAGGTGGTACACCAGCGATATCTGAAGCAGCGCTCGACAAGAGCTATGTTGGCGCACCTGCCTATGGCGGGCTTTATGTCGGTAATCCGTTTTGTGCCAGTGGTGACGGATTTGCAAACCGCGTAAAGCTTGTTGCACCCTATGTTTCTGATCAGGTATGTGCCGAGATTAACAGGCAGCTGTTTGGGGTGGCCTCCATTCCCGTTTCGGGCACAACCCCCATCAACAACTGGACGGCATTTGAAGGAACCTTTTATCCGGGTCCCGGGTGTGTTTCTTGCCCATCATCCCCGCACGGGGGTTCGATTTGTGGTGGCGATGTCGGCTGTTTCAAGCAACCCCAGCTGGACGATTTTAATACGTCTGGCCAACCAGTGACAAAAATGAACGTTAATATGTTTTATTGGGAAGTGCTTGTCGGGCCATAACCCATCAGCGCAACTTCAGCCTGATATCGTTGACTAATCACAGCGCGCAGAGACAAAAAGCAAATAAACGCCCTGCGGCGTTGTGTTGCGTGTTATACTGGCGTTATCGGGGCAATGTGACCCCGCTTGATTGCCGCCGCCAGATATAAAACAAGAAAAGCGGCAGACACCTGTCTAGACAGCATAAAATCCATTTTTCCGCACTGAGCCAAGGTGTGGAAGCGGTCTTGTTTTACGGGCGATAACGGCAACTGAAAGCAGCTGATCAAATGAAAAAGACAACCGGCAAAACACCGGTCGCTGGCACACAAAAGCCACCCGCCGGACGCTCGCGCCAACGCCTGCGACAGGATGAATTTGCAACCGCACCGCAGCGTCAACGCGACGCTGCTAAAAAAGACAAATCAACTCAAAAGCCAATTCAAAGGCCAGATTAAAGGAATAAAAAATGACAAAAGATGAATTTCACGACAAAGCAAAAACCAAAGACAGCAGCGATACAGGTGGTAAAAAAACAGGCACTGTCGCGCGTGTTATTCAAATGCACGCGCCGCAATTTGCAGGCCCGCGCGCCCCAGCACCACGCCCGTCCTTTGCGGGTATTATGCCGATGGCGATGAATATCAGGCCACTGCCCGCCGCCGTGCCTGCTGTCCCTGAAAAGACCGCCGCCAAGAAGTTGCATTTTTTCAGTCCCCGCGAAGAAGAAGGCAAAGAATAACCAACGACAAATAATAGAAACGAGCCCACAATGCTGACAAATCTGCAAAGTTTGATGCGTCGACTGGGGCTGGTTTTTGCAAAACCCGTCCAGAGCCCGCGCGTGTTACCGCCGCGGTTGCGCGATAACAACGTAAGCCAATATGGGCAAGATACCCCGGGCGCCTTCGCGCAGATCGAGGTTATACGGCAGTCTCTTTTGGGCGATAACCGCAAACTGCGCAGCTGGGAAGCACTTGAGCTTGATAATGCGTACGATTTTCTTGATGCGGGGTTTCCTGCCCTTGCTGTGTTTGCCGCGAGCCGCGCACAGTCGATCAGCAATCTGCCACAGGAAGAATATACCCTTGGCTTTGACCTCTGCCGCAAGCATATCGATGCTGCCAAAGCACTTTTGGTAGAGCGTGCGCTTTCAAAGGCCCAAGCAGATAAAGTTGCATCAGATCTTGTGGGTGCGGAGAGAAAGACAGCTGATAGGCTGTTTGAAAAACAGGCAAACAAAGCACGCCACCTGTTGGGAATACAGGAAGATGCTGCGCGGGACGCCCTGTCGCAAAATAGTATTAAGGCGCAGCATTTGCTTGATACCGAAGAAAGGGCGTTGGCTGTGTTGCGCCACAGCGAGGAACGTTTACTAGAACATGCCCGTGATATAGAAGGCACGCTAATGTGGATGGCCAATGGCTATTCAGTTGATACAAATTCACCTGACGGTGTTTTTACAGCCAGTCAGCTGGCCGTGCTGGAATCACAAAAAAAGACGGCGGCCTCGCTTAAAAGGCATCAGCAGGATATCGCCGAGGAGGTCAGAAAGCACCAAGAAGACTTGGCAATGCACTTGACGATAAAAGAACAAGAAGAAGCCAAGGCCGTTTTTTCAGAGGCAGCCGTACGCGCAAGACAGCTCAGGCGTGACAGGCAAACACTGCCTGCGCAAGATCTGAAAGAAAATAGTTAGCTATTGCTAGGCGGTTTAGCCGCAGCCGTCTTCACGGCTGGCAACTTTCCCGCGTAATCGACCTTTACGCTGATATCGTGGCCGAATTTTGCCAGCTGTGTCAGGCACACCGCGTATTCATCGGCCTTTTCACGCACATAGTCATATCTGGCGGCTGATCCGAAATGTCCGCTGCCCATGTTCATCTTGAGCAAGAAAGGTCCACCCACGGCTTCTTCGCGCAGGCGGGCGATCCATTTGGCGGGTTCCCAATACGTCACGCGCGGGTCGGTCAAACCGGCTGGCGCAATGATCAGGGGGTATTTCACACCTGCCTGAATGTTGTCGTAGGGGGAGTAGGATTTGAGCAAGTCGTAATACGACTTATCCGTGATCGGGTTGCCCCATTCTTCCCACTCGGGCGGGGTCAGGGGGAGGGTCGCATCTGAAATGGTGTTGAG
>JBEIPH010000135.1:0-4399 GCA_040377115.1 Micavibrio sp.
GTTGCAGAAACATCGGTTGAAAACCTGCGTCTTCGTATTGTGGTTGACCCGAAAGACAACGAGATTGTTACGGCCTATCCCACCAATGTGCCGCGCAACCCCTGCCCCGCACGCGACGCTGCCAACGATAACAATTCTAAATAAACGGCTTCATCACGGCATAGACAACTGGCTGCATATGAATGCTCCAGTCAATCAGCGTTGCTGTCAGCGGGTTATGTGCGCGGGCTTCGGCCACATAAACCTCGTAAACGCGACTGTCGGTATAACTGTTTGGCAAGGCAAATGGCCCAACCGCCAGCACCACCAGCAATCCGCCGATAACAGCATAGCGCAGGTGGCTGAGCGATATTTTTGATTTCCATTTAATCTGGCGCGCCAGATGGCCAATACCCCAAACAAGGGCAGCATTAACACCGCGCAACATGGTCAGCGTCACAATCAGCAATGACAAGATCAATGCAATCGCTGGTACATAAACGCTGCGAACATACTGTCGACCTTTTTCAGCCAGTTCGCCATCGTTGCCGTACTGTTCGGCTTCTTTTTCCATTTCCTCGATATAGGCCTTAATCTTGGCGCGGCTCTGCGGGATGCTGTATCCCTTGGTAAAGTCCTCCTCGCTCATCAAAATTTCTTCAAGTGGCGGCAGGGGCGGTATTTTCATTGCCGCATAAAAACCTTTCTCATCAAGGCCAGGTTTCAGCTTGCCACCAAAATTCTTTTGCCAGACCGCTTTGGCTTGCTGCTGCATTTTTTCTGTCAGCAAAAACCTAAAGTATCTTTCATCATAAAACCAGTCAGACGGTAAAATAATCGCCATGCCTGCTGGCATGCTGACCATGCGTTCGGCAAAGGCCTGTTCAAATTCCTGCCTGGCACGCGGATAGGTCATAAATTCCTGCTTGCTGGCGACATAGGGCGGAAAACCGGTTTCGCGGATAAAGGCGGTTTCTGCCTCGTCCTTGATACGCAGGGCCATGCGGTCAACATTGCCGCGCGGACAGTTGCGGGTGGCGCAATATTCATCAAGCTTTCTGAGGGCAACGTTGTTGCGCGCCAGCACCTGATCGGACAGTTTGGCGTGATAGTCACGATAGCGTTGGGCAGCCTGCAAATACTGGTTCCAGGCGCGATCGGTCTGGGCTTCGATATCTTTCCACAAGCGATCGACTTCTGCTTTTACTTTTTCAGGCGACAGCGCGGCCTGATAATTTTCTGATGCCTCGACATAGGGTTGATAATATTTCGTCTTCATTTCTGTAGCCATTTTCTCGCGCTCATCGGCCATCAGCTGTTTGTATTTTTCGTAGGCACCTTTTGGATCAAACGCGATACCCTTGCGTACTGTATTATCAATGATGCGGTCTTTTTGCGGTTCAAGCGCGGCAATAATAGCCGCCGGGTTATGCATCCACAGTGCCGTGATCATGGCGCGAATGGCGCGCATTTCTGGCGTGGTCTTATCGCCTTGGCACAGCCACAGGCCCTGTACCTCGACCAGACAATCTTCAAGCCCTGCACGCAGCATCATCACATTGCGCGCGTGCTGGCGTTCCTGCCAGCTGGTTGGTTCGACCACAAGGTTTTCAACCAAAATCTTCTGGCCTTCGTACATCGCAGGCCAACCCATCAGCGCAATACCAAGCACCGTGTGAAAAACCCATCTGCCGCGACTGACCCAGATGATGAACAGACCAAACAGGATCGGCGCCACAAAAAGAATGCCTGCCGCCTGTGGCGGAAAAATAATAAAAGGCAAAAGACAAACAGCCGTGAAAACACCAAAAATCCAGCGCGCGCGTTTTGATGACAGCCGGAACCCCTCGCGAGCAAAAAGCCCCAGCACAAGCAACGTAAAACCAAAACCGGAAACAGCACGGCCAAAATCAGCCACCTGCTCAATCGCGCCAGCATCAGCCTTGGCGCTGCCCGCCACATCGAGCAGACGTAAATTAAAACGGAACTCGGCGGCCAGATAAATCAGGCTGCACAAAAAGAAACCAATATCGATAATATTAAAAGGTAAAAGGCCCCGCTTCATGCCCAAATGCTAGCACGCGGCCTTTTAAAAAACCAATAAAGGGCGTTATCCTGCCATGGCACTTAAGCGGCCCTGTGGCCTGTCTTGCTGGCGAAGGGTTTTTTGAACCATGCTGACCTGCGGGCTGGCATTGGCCACGGTGCGGTAATACTCCATCAGAAAAACACGCAAAGCGGCTGTAAAGGACAGCCCCTCTTCCTTCATGTCATGAACGGCAGCGCATAGGTCATGAATGGTGCATTTCTCGGTATCTGCGATTTCATTAAGGGCGGCCCACATCGACTGTTCAAGCCTGACGCTGGTACGGCGATTGCGGATGCGGACATTACGGCTGAGCATGCTGCTGGGCTTTGAATTGATATGCTGAATAGGCGTTATTTCGGTTAATTGCTCGATCATATTGAATTTCCCCCTCTAGTTTAGTGCCTTCTGGCTGTTGAAAGAGTGGTATTGGCTTTAGCCACTATAATAGCCATCAAGAACTAAATACAACTATAAATTGAATTTATTAAAAAATTACACCAATTAAGTGTATTTTTATTGCGCGTACATGTTCTTGATCGCACAGCACAAAAAACAATTTTGAACAAATTAGCGCATACAAAAACCCTCAAAAATTTACAGATTGCAGGGCTTACTTTTGTCCGCTGGCATACATTTTTAATCACCCTGTGCAAACCTCCGGCACTGGCTTTTCCGCAGTGCAAGAGCGATAATAAAAAGATGTGGCGCATGCGTATTCACCCTTTTCTGAAAGACAACAAAGACCCCCTTGATTACAAGCCGGTCGCGATTCGACGCGGCTGCGATGTCCCGGGTTGTGAACATCTGGGCGAATACCGTGCCCCCCGTTCGCGCGATGACGTGCGCAGCTTTTATTGGTTCTGCCTTGATCACGTGCGTGAATACAACCAGAACTGGGATTTCTTTAAGGGCATGTCACGCACGGAAATTGAACACCACATGTATAAAACCGCCGTGTGGGACCGCCCGACGTGGAAATCAACGCTTGCCGGGCCGTTTGACCAAACCTTGCGCCAGAAAATTTATGCCCATTTCACCGAGGGCAATGTTTTTGGCGAATTTGGTGTGAATGGCAGCGAAGGTGACGAGGAAGAAACAACACAGCGCGCCCATATTAACCTGCAATCCATCCCCCACCCGACCATCGAGGCCTTGGCGGTGATGGAGCTTTCGCCACCCGTCACCTGGCCTGAAATCAAGACGCGATACAAGAAACTGGCCAAAAAATACCACCCTGACAGCAATCAGGGCGATGCCGAAGCTGAGGAAACTTTCAAAAAAATCAGCCTTGCTTATAATATACTCAAGCTTTCCTACCAGCAGATCAAAAAGGAAGACTAGTCCATGCCAACCAAATCATCCGCCGCCCCCGCACAGCGCACGCCAGATATCATGGTGTCTGTACGCCAGCTTTTCGGTATCGACAGCGACCTGCAGGTGCCTGCCTTTTCAAAAAAGGACGAACACGTTCCTGATGTGGACGATGCCTATCGTTTTGACCGCGCCACCACGCTGGCCATTCTGGCGGGTTTTGCCCACAACAAACGGGTGATGGTGCAGGGCTTTCACGGTACAGGGAAATCAACGCATATCGAACAGGTGGCCGCCCGCCTCAACTGGCCCTGCGTGCGTATCAACCTTGACAGCCACATCAGCCGCATTGACCTGCTGGGCAAAGACGCAATTGTCTTGCGCGATGGCAAACAAATCACCGAGTTCAAAGAAGGCTTACTTCCCTGGGCACTAAAAAACCCAGTGGCCATTGTGTTTGATGAATATGACGCCGGTCGCCCTGACGTGATGTTCGTTATCCAGCGTGTGCTGGAGGCTGATGGTAAATTGACCTTGCTTGATCAAAACGAAGTTATCCGCCCGCACCCGTCCTTCCGTATTTTTGCCACCGCCAACACCGTTGGCCTTGGTGATACCACCGGCCTGTATCATGGCACACAGCAGATCAACCAGGGCCAGATGGACCGCTGGAACATCGTAGCAGCACTCAATTACCTGCCGCCTGAACAAGAGATCGACATTGTTCTGGCCCGCGTACCCGCGATGAAGGGCGAGGAAGGCCGCAAAACCGTGACCAGCATGGTGCGGATGGCTGGCCTGACACGCAAAGGGTTTATGTCGGGTGACCTTTCAACCGTGATGTCGCCACGCACGGTTATCAACTGGGCTGAAAACGCGCAGATCATGGGTGATCTTGATACTGCATTCTCGCTGTCGTTCCTTAACAAGTGCGACGACCTTGAAAAAGCAGTGGTGCGCGAATACTACCAGCGTTGTTTTGACCGCACCCCCGCCTGACGGGAATAAAAATGGCTGACA
>JBEIPH010000155.1:0-4088 GCA_040377115.1 Micavibrio sp.
CACCAATAAACCTTGAAACTTGATCATCTTTTATCTCCTTAGAAGGTTTTTTAGCGCGTTGCGCTGGTTGGTTGTGGCGGCATATTCACGGCGCTTTTGCCAATTGGCTTGACGTCGTTTTTGGGTGCGCCTGGTTTTAGCTGATCAAGCGGCAGGTAGGGCAAAACGCTTTGTCCGCGGCCATCGCTGACAACCATCTTACGGCTGGTGCTCATGATCTCCTGCATGGTTTCAATATACATGCGCTTTTGGGTGACATCGCGTGCCTGCTGATAGGCGGCAAGGACGGACGTAAAACGATCGGCCTCACCCTGCGCTTTGGACAGGACTGCCAGCTTGTAGGCTTCGGCATCCTGAATAAGCTTTTGGGCTTCACCGCGCGCGCGGGGCAGGATGTCGTTGCGATAGGTTTCGGCTTCGTTCTTCATACGCTCGCGGTCAGCGCGTGCGCGCTGTACGTCGTTAAACGCATCAACAACCTCGGTGGGGGGATCAACCTTGAGCAGCTGTACGCTGTTGATGACCACACCCGAGTGATAATCATCGAGCATTTTTTGCATCAGTGTTTTGGTGTCGGCTTCGATTTGCGCGCGCGCTTCGGTCAGGGCTTTTTGAATGGGCGTGCGGCCAACCACTTCGCGTACGGCGCTTTCGGCGGCTTTTTTGACGGTGGTTTCAGGATCGCGGATCTGGAACAGGAACTTGCCTGCATCACCCACGCGCCACAGCACAACAAAATCGATGTCGATGATGTTTTCATCACCGGTCACCATCAGGCTTTCATCGGCCACATCGTTGCCAGCCGCGCGGCTGCCGGGCTGGTCACGGAAACCGATTTCAACGCGGCGGTCAAAAGCCACGTCAACCTTGGTTACTTCCTGCACGGGCCAGGGCAGGGCATAGCCCAGGCCTGGTTCGGTGCGCGTGCTGGTCCACTTACCAAAGGTAAGGATGACCGCGTTTTCCTGTGGTTCAACGCGATAAAGTCCGGTTGCCAGCCAGAAGACTGCCAGCAAGGCCAGCAAAAGGCCGATGCCTTTGCCTTCGTTAAAATCGCTGCCGCCTTTGGGTGCGCCACCCGAACTGCCGCCATCACCGCCGCCAAAAATATTGCGGAATTTGTCCTGTGCCTGACGCATCACAGCTTCAAGATCTGGGTCAGGAATGCCGGGTCCGTTGTTTGGACGGCGTGGGCCGTTGTTACCCCATGGCTTTTGCGGTCCATCGCCCGACGGGCCCTGACCCCAAGGTCCTTTGTTAAACAGGATGTGGTCCTTGATAAAGCGGCTGATCATGGCAGTTGGTTTCCTGTGAAAGATACTTGTTATGTTATCCGTGCTGATTTATATAGTATCGGCAACAGCGATGCTCCAGCACTTCAGCAAGTTTGCCACTATCAATCAAGTGAATTAGGTTAGGCATCGCAACGGTAAAGTTATTATGTCTTATCCAGCCGCTGACGATATCAAAAAAGCCCTAAGCCCGCTGCTTGACCCAGCCAAGCTGAGCGGTATCAGCGTGGAAAGCGGCCATGTCGTCTTTGCGATCGAGGTTGACCCAGCACAAGGGGCAAGTCTTGAACCCCTGCGCCAGCAAGCACAGACCGTCGTCGAGCGCCTTGATGGCGTGGTATCGGTGCGCGCCGTATTAACGGCCGAGCGTGCGGCCCCGCCCGCCGTTGGCGCGGCCAAAAAACCAGCGGGCAGCTTTTCGCACAAAATTTCAGGCAATCCAGTAGCACCGCGCGTCAGGCATTTGATCGCGGTGGCCTCGGGCAAGGGCGGGGTGGGTAAATCAACCGTGGCCCGCAACCTTGCGGCGGCCTTTGCCGGCATGGGTCGTAAAACCGGATTGCTTGATGCGGATATTTACGGATCTTCACAACCACGCATGACGGGCCTGCATCAAAAACCGCAAACAAATGAGGCGGGCATGATTGTGCCGCTTGAAACAGCGGGCATCAAAGTGATGTCGATGGGCTTTTTTGTTGAACCCGACGCTCCTGTTATCTGGCGCGGACCGATGGTTCACAGCGCGATCCAGCAACTGTTGCGCGATGTTGAATGGGGCGATCTTGATATGCTGGTCATTGACCTGCCACCGGGCACGGGCGATGCGCAACTAAGCCTTGCGCAGTATGTGGATTTAAGCGGTGCGGTGATTGTATCAACCCCGCAAGCCGTGGCGCTGAGCGAGGCACGCAAGGCTGTGCGCATGTTTGAAAAAACCGGTGTGCGCATTCTGGGTATGGTTGAAAACATGAGCCACCATGAATGCGAAAACTGCGGCCACCGCAGCCATATTTTTGATCACGGCGGTGCGCGCAAATCAGCCGACGAAATGGGTATCGATTTTCTGGGTGAAATACCGCTGCACGAAAGCGTTCGTGCGGCTGGCGATGCCGGTCATGCCCTGGGTGGCGCTGCCGCTGATATATTCAAAAACATTGCTGCCCGCGTGCTGGCAACACTGCCAGAACATAGCCGCGTCAATAAACGGGCGAATGTCTGATAAAAATATTTTTGTGAAAAAGCTAGGGCACAACACTTTGTTGATGCTGCCCTTTAATAATACCCGACTCTAAGCGATGCCCTTTCTCAGTTAAAGGCCTCTCGGAAGCGTGATAGGCATCTTTGCCACAGGCGTTTACGTAGACGTAGTGGGCGTAATAGGGGTGAAGCGTGTCGGTTTGGTCTGGATTTTTAATGTGGCTGACAATGGCGTATCTACGCCTAAACAAAAAGCGGTTAAAAAATGTACGCGGTTTGTCACTAAACCATTTTTTAGTGTAGAGAATGCCGCAGCAACTAGTAATGTCTTTTTGAGCTTCTTCTCTGGCGCTTTCATGTATCCCTGCTTGAATGATTTCAAGAGGCGTAAGCCTGCGCATTTCACTGTAGCAAAAGCCAGTAAAGCTTAAGTACTGCTGATATATTAAAGTTAAGCCGATAACAGTACCCGCCAACCATAAACCTTTTCTACGCATGATTAAGGCCGTGGATATAAGGTTAATCGGAAATCAAATCCCGGGGCCTTTGGGGCCTGGACCTTGCGGGATAAAATCGTTGTCTTCGCTGTCGATCAGGCTGACGGTGCCTTCATCGTTGCGCATCAGGTACAGCGGCGTTTGTGACAATTGCACAAGACGGTTAAAGCTTTCCACGGCTGATGCCATCAGGACTTCTTCAAGCTGGCCGTCAGATGTCATGGCGGCAATCACACCACCAATAAAGCGCAGATCTTCTGTTTTTGGCAAGATACCGTCTGCTTCCAGCATTTCGGTCATCAGGTCGATATCGCCGATGTAATAGCAAGACAAAACACGGCGCACATCAAGCGGTGCGGCGGCCGCTGCCTGATTGGCCTGCCACAGTTGCACACCATCGGTGTAATCATCGGTTTCGTTGATCTGGTCGCTGACGGCGTCAAGCTGTTCAAACAGCAACAGGGTTTCTTCTTCAAGCTCGCTGGCGGCTTCGTCAAGGTCTTCGACATCGCCCAGCAGGGTAACGGCCATCAGGCGGTCAATGTGTTCTTCTGGCAGGTCGAGGGCAAAAATATCGCGGATGACATGGGCCGTCAGCAGGTTGTTCATTTCAACCGTTTTCAGGTGCTTCATGATGGCCCAGGTTTCCTGGGTGCGCGGCAAGTTGTCGAGCAGCTCTTGCACGTCTTCGGTGGCAACACCGGTGTCTTCGAATTCTTCACCGTCATCATAGCCATCGGCGTCAAAATCAAACGCGTTTTCATCACCAGCACGGGTGATGGGAATATTGCGGGGTGCAAGCGAGATGTCTTCAGGCGTGATATCAACCGTGACGGGTTTTTTATCTGCGGGTGTGTTGTCATCCTCGGTGATGATGGTCACGCGGCGCTTGTTGGTCATGGCTCAAACTCGCTTTCCTGTGATCACGCTAGCTGGCTTTGCGGGCCAGCACCGTGATGGTGTAATCGGCGTCTTCGCCTGCCTGTGCTTTGTGAAATTCGCGTTTGGTTTCAACGAAACTGGCGCGGTCAAAAAGCGGGAAGCGGATATCGCCCTCGGGGGACAAGTGGATTTCCGTAAAATATAATACATCGAGCAGGGG
>JBEIPH010000025.1:0-8363 GCA_040377115.1 Micavibrio sp.
GGCAAATCTTGAAACGGTGCACATCAACCAGTACACCCTGCAGGAAATAAATTTTACCAACTTTGACCTGCAACAGACGGCAACAACCGAAGTTTTGACGCGCTATGACCAGTTCCGCAATAACCTGTTTAATTCGCTTAATAGTTTTGCCGAACAGATCCATCCGGCAATGAAAGATATGACCAAGCAACTGGGTACATCGGAGATCGACCAGACCCGCACGCTTGGTACGATGCGCGACGCCAGATTACAAAACGAAACCGCGGCAGAACTGGGTAAGCTTGAGATTGAAGCCCGCCGCCGCGCAGAACCCGCCGAAGGTGGTTGCGTGGTGGATACGGTGGGCCCCGCCCAGACCAAGGGATATCGTATGGGTCGTGCGATAGCGCGCGGTCTTGCCCTTGATCACAGCCGTGCGATGAACAATGCGCAAGGCACGCCTGGGGCGACTGGTCGCGGCTCTATGCTAAGAAAAATGCATCAAGACTATGAGAACAAGTATTGCGATCCCGCCAGTGGCGATCAGGGTTGTGCTTCGCCAGGGCCGCTGGCAGGTCAGAACAATGATTTGGGCAACGTATTGTGGGGCGACCGCCAGACGGTTGATATGAACTCGCAAGATAATCGTGAATTAATGGAAACCATAACGCGCAATATCGCGGGGCCGTTCCCTTCCGAGCCTATGCCTGCAAGCGTGGTCAGGTCAGCGGCGGGTATACAGGCCACCATGGAGCGTCGTGCGCGTCGTGCGCGTCAGAACACGATCACTAACTCTATCGGTCAGATGGTGGGTGAACGTGCTGGCGGTACAGGTGCCAATACTCAAGATCTGCGCGAACGGGCAGGGACACCGGCGACCAATGCCTCAACCGATGCCAGCTATCGCGAAATTCAGCAGGCCACCACCCGTGAACGATACATGGATCCTGAATATTTGTTCCGTGTTGTGAACTACCCCGCCACCGTGGTGCGCGAAACGGGCGCCATTAACGCCCAGAAACTTCAGCAGCTGAGCGACCTCTATAAGCGGGCGGAAGAAATGGTCTGGATCGAGGGGGCGGTGCTTGGTACCCAGCTTGACCAGCGTATGCCGGGCAATGCGATTAAGAGTGCCCCGTTGAGATAATCAACCTGTGGTTTTTGGCCTGATCTAAACATCGTTATGTCATGGGGGTAGTTTTTTTAATCAATTGATTTTAAAGACTAATTTCACCTCTCCCTATATTTCCGATCGACAGCCGCCCTTGGGGCGGTTTATTTTTGATCATCTTCACACGAACGCGCCGCCCGCCACCCCCGACTGATTCCAGCCAAGCCGAGGTTTGCGATGACGACATTATCCTGGTCAGAACCCGCTGCACTCGCCGCACTGCTGGCCGAGGCCTATCCGGGCGTTGATCGTCTGGCGCTTGATCTGCGTGATATTCCCGTTTTGCTTTCGCGTCTGCCGCAGGCGGCAACACTTGGCGCCGCCCCGGATGATCTGGCGCTGTCGCAAGTGTGTTGGCTGTGGATGCGTTATGCCGATGAAGGCGTGCCGGCCAACACCGATCTGCCGCCCCCACAGTTCATCACCGACAAGGGGGCGTGACGATAAAAGATGAAGCCACCCTTTGGATCACCACTTAAACCGATCTTTCGCGCCGCCAATGATGGCGCTCCCAAAGGGGATCAATCGTCATCTATTTCCGCCAATGGCGCCACGCTTGACTGGCATATTCTGGGCGGTAACAACAAACATCGCATCGGCGCCAACTGTGGCCTGTGCGTTTACAAGGGCCGCGATGAAGCGGGCCGCAGCGTCAAGCGCGCTGTTTTGTTTGATGCAGGTTTGCTGTCAACCGATCCGCGCCTGCCGGAAGATCCAGCCCTTGGTGAGTGTGATACGGTCATTCCTGATCTGGCGCCTTACTTGCGCAAAAAAGACGACCCCAGCCATCGCCCTGAAATCGTCCTTGATGCTGTCTATCTGACGCATAACCACAGCGACCATCTGGGTGCCCTGCCGTTTATGGCGCTTTTGGGATACGAGCTGCCGCCCGTTTACGCCACGCCCTATACCGCCAAAAGGCTGGAGCAAGAATTAACACTGGCCGGTGTGCCCAATGCCGACTGGCCGCAGATTTTTATGATCGCACCGGGTAAACCCATCAACGAAGGCCCGCTGCGCATCACCGCTTTTTGGGTTAGCCACTCAACGCCGCAATCAGCGGGTTTTTTCATCGAAAGCCCTGCGGGCAATGCGCTGAACCCTGGCGACTTTAAACTTGATCAAAGCGTTTTGTGGGGGCCTGCGTTTAGCCCTGCGCAATTTAACCGTATCGTTGACGGTAAAAAAATTGACCTGCTGTTGCTTGATTCAACCGGTGCCGATCGTGACATCACACCAATCACCGAAGCTGATGTGCGTCAAGCACTTCGCGAAGTAATGGATGAACACCCCGGCAAGCGCGTGATTGTGGCCGTGATGGGTGGATTTGAAGAAAACATGGCAAGCGTTGCCCGTGTGGCCGCCGAGAAAAACAAAACCCTGTGGATTGCCGGATGGAGCCATGAACAATCTTTGGCAGCGCTGAGCGAAACGGGGATGACGCTACAAGATCATGTGGGCCTGCCCGTAACGGTGCGCACGCTGGCACCGGGCAAAGCCGCGCGTGATCTGGCGGCGTCAGAGGCCGGTGCAAACGTGGTGATTGTAACGGGGGCGCAGGGTAAACCCAATGCTGCCCTGACCCGCGCGGTTGAAGGCACGCATAACGCCCTTAACCTTGATCCAGACAAAGACATTGTGTTGTTTTGCGCACCAAGCATTCCTGGTCAAGAAGGGGGCAGACAAAGATTGTTTGCACAGCTGCGCAACAAAGGTATCCCGTTCCTGACGCGTCAGGAAAAACCGCTTTACGCCCATGCCCATGCGCGCCTGCCGGAAATTCGCGCCATGGCGCGTCTGGCCGATGCCAAGATGATTGTGCCCATCCATGGTGACAAAAAACTGCGCGATGATTGCGCCAACGCCATGAAGCAAGAGGGTTGGAATGTCATTCGCGCTGATAATGGTGAAACAATTCGCGTGACAACGACGGCGGTGACAGTTGCCGACAGCCGCCACAAAGCGCGCCCGCGCCTGACAGGGTTTAAGACCTTGCAGGGCAACGGTTGGCAGGATCGCCATTACATGATGGTGCGCACGGCCGATGTGACGTTTAATTTTGCCAATGATGATGCACCCGTTGCACCATCAAAAAAGCCGCGCATTTTTGATATCGGCAAGTAATCTTACAAGTAGTTTACAAGTGTCAGCTGGCTGACGATGCGGGTGATCTCGTATGACGCCTGCAGCTGTGTTTGCAGCAACTGCATGCTGGCAATCACCTCGGTTGTATCGGCGTTTTCTTCTTTGTCGATCAGGCCTTGCAACAGGGCGAGGTCTTTGTTGTGGCGTTCCTGCACAGTGTTGAGCAAGTTAAACTTACCACCCAGAGAAGCCGTGGCCTCATCCATCTCTTGAATGCCTTCGCGCACCAGATTGGCAATGCCCTGCAGGGCGTCTGAAAGGTCGTTGTTGTTGGGCACGTCGGTCAGAGGGTCAGGGATCTCGATGTTTGCGGCCAGTGTGATGGCCTTGAGAATTTTGTCAAAACCATTGCTGTTGGCAAGGACGCTGTAATCAACCTCTGCCGCATCGTCAATACGGATAGACACGGGGCCGGCAGCACTAAGGCCGGGGTCAAAGCCAACCTGATTGGCGGTATAGCCATTGGCGTTGCCAATCAACTGTGCGGTGGTGATGGTGCCCGCCAGCCAGTCAGACACATCTGCCTGAAAAACGGTGGTAGCAGGGCCGGTGCTGTTAAGCGGTTCGATATTGGTGGCTGATCCTGAAAAAAGGAAACGGCCATCAATGTTGGTGTTGACCAGACTTTGGATAAAGTCGAGCGCACCATCGGCAACAACCTTGATACTGGTCATGTCAACGTTACCGCCCAAAAGTTCGCCACCGATGGTGCTGGCCAGCTGACGGCCAAGGGTGCTGACTTGCTCCATGCTGGTGCTCATCAGTTTGACGCGGGTCGTGACGTTGTCGATGTTGGAGGTATAGCTTTCAAGACGGTTGTAATCCATGCGGTAGTTTTGCACGCGCAAGCTGCCAAAACCAAAACCGCTCATGCGTTCGTATTTCTTTTGCGTGGTGGCCTGACGTTGCAAATCCGTCAACTGCTGGCGCAGTGTTTGAAGACGGGTTGATTGCGCCTGGCTTTGTCCAAGAAATGAAATGCCGCTGGTGCTCATTGTGTTATCTCCTTAAATCGTATCAGGCCTAAAGCGGTTATGCTCTGAAAGCGGCCAGTAATTCATCCATCATGCGTTCTGAGGCGCTGATCATGCGTGCCGCTGCCGAATAGGCAGTCTGGATGCGGATCAGCTCGGCCAGTTCGCGGTCAATATCAACGCCGCTGGTGTCATTGTTGCGTTTGTTAAGTGTCTCGTAAAAAGCAGTTTCTTTGTCGAGCAGCAGCTCGGTCGAATTGTGGTCCTCACTGTGCGATGTGATCACGCCGCGCGAAAATTCCTCAAGCGTGGCATTGCCAACCAGACCGGTTGACAGCGTGGCAGCGGGGCCAAGGTTGGATGAGCGAAACGCGCCATGTGGAATGGCGGTGATGGTCAGGCCCAGTGCCTGAATAGGCTGACCATTGGTGTTTTTAAGGGTGATGTCACCACCTTGCGTTGGGTAGAGGACCAGATAGCCGTTTACATCAAGGCTGGCGTTAAGACCCGGGATGGTATTAAGGGAGGTCATCATCGAGGCTGCGGTGGTGGCAGCGCTAATATTGATGGTCACCGGACTTTGTGTGCCGACCTGCACGGTGAAAGACGGGTTAACCGCTGGCGTGGCACCAAAGGTAAAGCCAAGGTCAGCCATGCCCGCGGCACCGATACCGGCATCGGCTAGCGTGATCGTATCATCCGCGGTGATGCGCAGCTGTCCAACCCCGTTGAGATCAGCCACCGTGCTGCCAACCGCCGTGTTGATGGTGTTGACAAGGTCAGTGGCGGTGTCGCCCGGGTTGATGGTGATGGCGTAAGGTGTAGCACCAATGCTGAGCGTAAAGTTGGCGGGCAAGGTGATGTTAGGGGCAGAGCCAAGATCGGGAACATAGTCGGTGATGTCGATATTACCGATGGCTTGCGCTGTCGGTGTTAAACCAGTTGACGCAAAGATGGTACCGGCAGAAATATCAACGTTGCCTGTCGCTGTCTGGCCATAGTTTAGACCAAAGGCGAATTGGCTGATCTTGCGGATCATCTCGTTTGATCCGGGCAGGGCGGTCTGGCCATAGGTACCGCTGCGCAGGAGCGAGGGGTCGGCAACGATATCGCGGTTAACGCGCATGTCACCAGCAAAACCGACATAGCTGACCACCGCGGGCGGGGCGGAGCTAGAAGGCACAAGGTTGTTTGAGTCTGTGAACAATTTAAGGCCGAGGTTGTTAAAACGCTCCGCCATTTTTTGGGCCAGTTCATCGGCCTGTGCCTGATAGGTTGGCAAGGTTTGGTCGCGCATGGTGATCAGCGCGCCAAGGCGGCCATTTAAATTGGTGGTTGTAATATCAATGCCATTAAGCAATACGCCGTTGGCGCCATTGCCCGGATAATAAGATCCTGATAGCAGGGGTGTGTTGTCAAAGGTCAGTTCATAGGGCAGGTCATCGGCGAGTGTCTGGCCCTGACGTGTCATTAACACGATGCGTTTGTTTTCTGCCTGAAAGCTGGAAATTTCGAGGTATTCAGACACTTTGCGAATTTCAATGTCGCGCTGGTCTTCAAATTCCGCCGTTGAATCTCCGCGTGAATCAAGCACGGCGATGCGCTGGTTAAGGCTGGCGATCGAGGTGAGGGCGCGGTTAACCTCGGTCACGGCTGAAGCGATTTCGGCCTGTGCCTGATTGCGCAGGTCATCAAGCAGCCGCGTAAAGCGGTTGAAGGTCGAAGCTGTTTCTTGGGCCGATGTTAAAACCTTGGCCAGCTGAATATCACTGTCTGGCGACACCGACATTTCCGAGAACGCATCGGCCAATTTACCGACCTGTGCGGATAAGGAGCGTTCGGCTTCGGCAGGGCCATGAAAATCCTGAATGCGGGAAAGATAGCTTTCGCGGGTCTGGGCCGAATTTTTGACACTGATCTGGCGCACCAGATCTTTAAGGAGGGTCATATCAACGTTGCGCACGACAGCCTGCAGGCGCACGCCCACGGCCTGACCGCCGACCAGCAGGGTCTCTTGCGGCAAAATTTTCCTGCTATAGCCTTCCGTGCCGGCGTTCGAGATATTGGCCGAAATAGTGTCGAGGGCGCGCTGCGCTGCCCGTAAGCCACTGATTGCCGTATCTAAAGCGATGGTCATGGCGCGGTTTTATCCTTTGCCGGTTATTATATTATGTTTAATCAAGGGTAAATCGTCCCTTCTATGCAGCTTCATCGGAGCAAGGGGCGTGCCAGAGTGCACCCACAGCTCGCTTTAATGTTCTATATCTCTCTTTTTATTGGGAAAAACGACAAAGCCTGCTTGCGGTGCCGCCAAACCTTCCGTTATGATCTGCCAACGGGGGCTATTCCCCCACAAGCCAAAAGGGGACGGCTGCGGAAATGACACCACAAGGCATTGAGGATAATATCGACGGCGCCGACGATCTGGCCGCTGACGACCTTGGTCTGATGCCGGGTCAGGAACCTGTCGCCAAACCGGCCCCCCAAAAAGCCGCCCCAGCAAAAGCAGCCCCCCAAAAACAAGCAAAGCCGACAGCCAACACAGGCACAGCTGATATTGGCGGACCGTTGCTGAGTGTGGTGACGCGCAATGAATTTTATCGCGACGGTTTTCGCAACATGATGCGTCTGGCCGTGATCGAGGGCATTGTTATTATTGCCCTGATCCTTGCCATCATCGTGTACATGACAACAGCAAAACCAAATGATCGTTATTTTGCCACCACAGCAGATGGACGCATCATGCAGCTGGTGCCGCTTGATCGCCCCAACATGAACGTATCAGCCCTGATGTCATGGGTGGCGCAGGCTGTTAGCGAGACGATGACCTTTGGTTATCACGACTATCAACGCCGCCTGCAACAGGCCTCCCGGCACTTCACGCGCCGCGGCTGGGAAAGCTTTGCCACTGCTTTGCAGCGCGCAAAAATCATCGACAGCGTCACCGCAACCCAGCAGGTGGTCACCGCCGAGCCGAGATCTGCCCCCATCCTTGAAAACCAGGGTGTCATCAACGGTAAGTATCGCTGGATTATCCGGCTGCCTATTCGTGTCACGTATCGGGCAGGCACACAAACGCGCACCGATGATCTGACGGTGACGTTGGTGGTTGACCGCGTTCCCTCGCTTGAAAATCCGGCTGGTGTCGGTATCGAGCAGTGGATCGCCAAGAGCGGCTGATGGCAACAGCATCTTCTGCCAAAGCAAAAACAGAATCCTATAAATTGGGCTATCAGCGCATGCGCGCACTGGTGTGGATGATGGCCATTTCCATCGTCGTGCTGACGGGGGTTCTTCTTTTTGTCCTGGTCAACCATGTCCCGCAGGACCGCCACTATGCGATGACGTCCGAAGGACAGCAGGCCTCGTTGGTCGCCCTTGATATGCCCAACATCAGCCAGCAAACCTTGTTTGACTGGTCTGCCGAAGCGGCGACACAGATTATGACTTTCGGTTTCAATGATTATGAAACAAGGCTGACCAATACCAGATCGCGTTTTACCACCAAGGGGTGGGAATCTTTCCGCGAAGTGATGATTAACTCTTTGTTTTTCAAGACAGTTCTGGAACAGCAGCAGATCGTAACGTCGGTGCCGCGCCAGTCACCCACCATGTTTTTTGAAGGCCTGACGGGCAGCGTTTATAACTGGATTGTCGAAGTGCCGCTGTTGGTAACGGTGCGCTCTGGCTCTCTAAACCGCACTTTGGAGCTGACGGTCAGGCTGGTTGTTATCCGTGTACCCACGGCTGAAAACCCGACAGGGATCGCGATTGACCGCTGGATTTCGTTCTAGTTGGATTTCAAAGCTGTCTGGGCTAGGCTGTCTTTTGGGGAAACTGGCTATATGATTAACGAGGGGATTTAACACATGCGATGGCCTGAATTGCCAAAAGGTAAACTGACAAGCGCAGCAGTCGTTTTAACGGCGCTGGTTCTTGTTATGTCGGCGCCCGTTTTATCCACCTCGGTTTTTGCACAAGAACCCGCCACCACCGATGATTTCGCAAACGAGTTTGATGCCAATCGCGCGGCCATGGGCGGCGAAGCGCCCGCAACAAATGCTAACGGCGAAGCGCCCGCAACAAATGCTAAC
>JBEIPH010000039.1:0-7024 GCA_040377115.1 Micavibrio sp.
GGCGGCTGATCCGAAATGTCCGCTGCCCATGTTCATCTTGAGCAAGAAAGGTCCACCCGCGGCTTCTTCACGCAGGCGGGCGATCCATTTGGCAGGTTCCCAATACGTCACACGCGGGTCCGTCAAACCGGCGGGCGCAATGATCAGGGGGTATTTCACGCCTGCCTGAATATTGTCATAGGGAGAATAGGATTTGAGCAAGTCGTAATAAGACTTATCCGTGATCGGGTTGCCCCATTCTTCCCACTCGGGCGGGGTCAGGGGAAGGGTGGCATCTGAAATGGTGTTGAGCACGTCAACGAAGGCAACACCCGCAACAACGGCGCCGTACAAATCAGGGCGCATGTTAACAACAGCCCCCATTAGCATACCGCCAGCCGAGCGGCCTTCCATGCAGACTTCGCCCTTTTTGCCGTAGCCTTTTGCCAGCAGCGCTTCGGTTACATCAACGAAGTCATTAAAGGTGTTAATCTTGGTGGCCTTCTTGCCGGCCTTGTGCCAAGCCTCGCCCTTGTCACCGCTGCCGCGAATATGCGCCACTGCATAAACCACGCCGCGATCAGCCAATGAAATCGCCCCCGATGAAAAACCGGAAGGCGACAGCAAGCCATAGCTGCCATAGCCGTATTGATACAGCGGGGCGCTGCCATCGGCCTTGACCGATTTGTGGCGCAGCAGCGTTACGGGTACTTCGGCACCATCGCGCGCGGTCACATTAAAGCGTTCAACCACATATTCTGATGGGTCATGACCATTGGGGAGTTTTTTCTCCTTGAGGATTTTTTTGTCACCATTATTGAGGTCTACTTCAAACGTCACACCTGGATTGGCCATGGTCACGTAATTGACGCGAATTTTATCGGTTGAGAAATCGCCACCTGCCGAGGTGGAGATATCATAGGCCGCATCAGGGAAGCTGACGGTAAATTCAGCCCCTTTGTAATCGGTGACCACCACGCGGGGCAGGGCGTTTTCACGTTCAAGACGCACCAGATGGTTTTTTAGCGTCAGGATACCTGTCAAAGTCACATTGTCGTTATGGGCGTGGAATTCTTGCCAGTTTTCTTCGCCGCAATTTGCAACAGGCGCTGTCATGATTTTAAATTCAGTCGCGCCACCGATATTGGTGTGGATATAAAACAGATCATCGCGATGGGCGAGGTTGTATTGCACACCGGCCTCGCGTGCGCGCACCAGCGTCAGGCCCGCGCCATCGTTGTTGTTGGCGCTGAAAAAGCGGGTTTCGTTGGTTTCGGAATCTCCACAGGTAACAAGAATATAATCACCTGATTTGGTTTTAGAGATATTCATGAAAAACGCATCATCGCTTTCATGATAGATGTGTTTGTCTTGGGTGATGTCGGTGCCGATGGTGTGGGCCTTGACGTCTTTGGCGCGGTGATGGTCGTCCATTTCAACATAGAACAAGGTCGAGCTGTCTGCCGACCATTCACAGCTGCCGTCTGTCTTGCGGATAACAGCGGGGAAATCCTTGCCTGTGGCCAGTTCGCGCACGCGCACGTCGTAGTATTCCGATCCCTCGGTATCAACGGCATAGGCAATGTATTTGTGGTCGGGGCTGCGCAGGACTTCGGCGATATCAAAAAACTTGAAACCCTTGGCTTCTAAATCGCCATCAAAAATGGTTTCTTCTGTGCCGCTGGTGACGTCGCGGCGTTTGTAGACGGGGTAATTGCCACCCTCGCGGAATTCGCTCCAATATTCAAAATTGTCAAAACGGACAGGCACGCTTGATTCAGTTGGCACAATGCGTCCGGCCAGCTCATCGCCGATTGTTTTGGTCAGATCCGTGCTTGCGGCCAGGTTTGCCTGCGTATAAGCGTTTTCAGCATCAAGATGATTGCGGATGGTGTCGTCAAGCACGGCGGGGTCTTTGAGAACCTGTTGCCAGTTGACGTCGCGCATCCAGTGATAGTTGTCTGTGCGCGTTTCGCCAAACTGGGTGATGGTATGGGCGATCTTTGGGGCGATGGGGGTGCTGGCTGTTGTTTGGGCGGCGGGCGGGGTGTTGTTCTTTTTGCCGGTCAGTTTTTCAAACAAAGCGGTGAGGTGCTTGCGCATGTAAGGCTCCTATTAATATACATAATAACGTAAATATAATGACCTTAATATGGCAATAATGCAAGCGGTTTATAGATGTAATAAAATTCTTTAATAACAAAAAGATAACAAAAAACCCGGCCTGTAAGGGCCGGGTTTCTTTGGTACGTCAGGACTACTTAAGCAGCCTGAAGATTGGTCGCTGCATCCTTGCCGCGCTCGTTGGTCACTTCGAAGGACACTTTTTGACCTTCGTTCAGACCGCGCAGACCAGCACGCTCAACTGCGCTGATGTGAACAAACACATCTGGACCGCCGTTGTCGGGTTGGATGAAGCCAAAGCCCTTTTGGGCGTTGAACCATTTAACTGTACCTTGAGCCATATTAGCTCTCCTTGCTTTACTTTAGAAACGCACATTCACGTGCACAAAACCGGTGACAACCATTGTCTCGGTCCCGTATCCGAAAATAGCGACGTCTTGACGAAAGCCCTGAGGAGGCCAAGCAAACAAGCGAAACGTAAACTCGAACAGCCCACAGCATACGGCTTTTTGGGCCCTTCACAAGGATTCTTTTGTGTTGCAGCGCAAGCCCATTGATATTATTGGATTATCCAGCCAAAAGGGCTTTGGCACCCAGACAGCTCACCGCTAACCCCACGGCCAACATCAGCCATTTGGCCGGAATATGCTTGCAGGCGTAGGCCCCAAAGGGTGCGGCCACAATACCCCCAAGTGCGATGGCGGCAACAGCCGGCCACTGTTGTGCGCCAATTGTTGTTATAAAAACCAGGGTGACGGTGCAGGTCACCATAAACTCGACAGCGTTAAGACTGCCCACGGCGGTGCGGACATCGCGGCCCTGCAGGATCAGGCTGGAGGATACAAATTCACCCCAGCCCGCACCCCCGAAAGCATCAAGAAAACCGCCAATAAACCCGACAGGCCCGGCCTTGCTGTTAAACGGGCGGATCAGGGTGGGGCGTATAGACTTAACAGTGATAACAATGCCGATCAGGATAAAATATCCGGCAATAAACGGCTTGAGCATGTCAGAGGGTACTTGAAGAACCAGCACGGCACCGATCAAGGCACCGGCAATCGCAGGCAGGCTGAGTTTTTTCAGCAGTTGCCAGTCGATGTTGCGCAGGCGCCAGTGGGCATAGGCAGAGGCGGCGCTCGAAAAAATCTCGGCCATATGCACGGTGGCGCTGATGGCGCGCGCAGGAAAGCCATGTGCCAACAGCAAGCTTGATGACAGGGTGCCATAGGCCATGCCAAGCGAGCTGTCGGCCAGCTGGGCCACAAAGCCGATGGCGAAAAACAGGGCAAGATCGGTGGTCGAAAAATCAAACATGCCGGCGTTAAGTTGTGCGTTGTGATGATATGGATGCCGTTAAGATAGCCCAACCATACACGTTGTGAAAAATATTGTTAACCCTTTGTTAAATAATGTTTCCAATTTTTAAGAATTTTTCTTACAGTTGTGTTGGGGAGTACTAAAACATTACTACAAACAACGACATCACCGGTTGGGGACGGTGTGTTCTTGATCAAGAGCTTGGCGAGAACACAGTCGTACGTTTCTCTATCCGCCAAACGCTGCTAACCGCGGCGTTGACGCTCGCGCTTTGTGTGGCCTGTGCGCCAACAAAGCCGCTGACGCCTGCCGATGTTCAATCGCGCGTCGATGAAGATATCAAAAAAGTTTATCAGCAAGATGACATCAGCGGCGCGCTGACAGTTGAAGAAGCGCTGGCGCGTGGTCTACGCAACAACCTTGATCTGCGCGTTGCAGAAATGGACGAACTGATCAGCCGCGAAGATGTGACGCTGGCGATGCTGCAAGCACTGCCAAGCATGAGCATGAAAGGCCAGCGCATCGGGCGCAGCAATCCGGGCGGCTCATCAAGCTTCTCGCTGCTAACGAATACACAATCGCTGCAGCCGTCAATTTCGCAGGATCAGTATCGCAATCTCTATCAACTGAATGCTGAATACAATTTTCTTGAAAGCGGTCTGGCCATTGGCCGTTCGCGCAACGCCAGCGACCAGCAATTGGTGGCGGCGGAACGCAGGCGCAAAGTTTATCAAAGCGTGGTGCAAGATACCTATTCCGCTTTCTGGCGCGCCGCTGTCGCGCAGGAAACCCTGCCTATCATTCAAAACCTGCTGGCGGAAACAGAAAAGCAGCGCGCCAATCTTGATGAGCAGCGCAGGCTGGGCATTGTTGTCCAAGGACAGGTGCAGCAGGCCAAAACCGATTTGCAAGCACGTCGTCAACAGTTGATTGGTTTGCAGCAAAGCATGGCGCTGGCGCAGACGGAACTTAAAACGCTGATCGACTATCCGCTGTCAAAATCCCTTGTGCTCGATCTTGGTGGTCGCAGCTGGCAGGGCGACGATAGCCTGCCAAAGATTGCGGGTAAAATCGAAGATTACGAACGCACCGCCCTCTATAACCGTCCCGAGGTGCGCGAAGAAATCCTCAAGAAACGCATTTCCGTGCGCGACATAAAACTGACCATCCTTGAAACCATCCCCGGGTTCGAGCTGTTGGTCACCCAGAACTATGACGAGAACAGCTTCCTGTCCTATCATAAATGGACAGATGGTATCGCCACGATTTCAGCCAGCATCAACAAGCTGATCACACTGCCAGCGCGCCACAACCGTGCCGAAAAATCCGATCTGCTGGCGGACAAGCGCCGCGAAGCACTGTTGGCTGCTGTTATTACACAGGTGCATGTGGCGCGTGCGCGCTATGATTTCCTCTCGCTTCTTTATAATGAAAACCTGCAGGCCGCCGGCAATGCCGAGGCCAATCTCAAGCGTGCTATCAACCTGAAAGACACCGGCATGATGTCGGGTGCCGAGCAACTTAATATCAAGATCGATAGCCAAGTGGCCCTGACCAACCGCGCCTTTGCCTATGCCGATGCGCAGGATGCCTATGGCCGCTTTATCAATACCATGGGCGTTGATTTGTGGGAGGCGGGCGATGCCAACCTGAGCCTGCCTGATCATGCCGCCGCCATTCGTCGTAAACTTGACGATGTTGACCGCCTGAGCACGCCGCCCGCACCTGTAAAAGCGGCACCGCCGGTGGCAGAAAAAGCGGGGGTCAAAACATGACAACCCGCCACGTCAGCCACAGCCTGCCTTATATAAGCGTGCTTTCACTGGCGTTCTTGCTGGTCTTCTTGTTCTTCTCGGGTCGCGATTTCCATCCCGATGTCTTGAGCGAGGCGTCACAAGAAGGTCTGGCACCGCTTAAAGCCGCGCTAGTTGAAAGCAGTGAAACCGTAAAATCAAGCCTTGATAATCGTGTGGTGCATCCAGCCTCCAGCTTCTGGGCCTTCATCAAGCCCGCACAGGCACAGGGCACGGAACTGGTCGAAGGTGATATGGCGATGCCGCCACCTGACGAAGCCCTGGCCACGCCCGCGCAAGACACTGGTGGATATAGCATTCAGGCCGTGTTGCGCCCGCGTCGCTCGGCCGTGATTGCCAGCGCGATTGAAGCCAAGATCAAAAAATTCAACGTCGAAAACGGCGATACGTTTAAATCAGGAAAAGTGCTGATCGAATACGATTGCAGTTACGATTACGCCCGCCTGCGCGAAGCCAAGGCGCGCCAGCGTATTACCGCCAACCAGCTGTCTGCCTACGAAAAACTGCGTGAAATGGATTCCGTGTCGCAGATCGAAGCGCTGGTCGCGCGCGAAAATGACGAGCAGAACAAAGCGCTGGTCGCCCAAATCGAAGCGCGTCTGGCCCTGTGCAGCGTGCGCGCCCCTTATGATGGCCGCGTTACCAATAAAACCGCCAGCCAGCATGAATTTGTGCAAACAGGCCGCGTGTTGATGGAGATTTCCAGCCGCGAGCCGCTGCGTGCAGAGTTCTTGGTGCCGTCGCGCTGGTTGCGCTGGATGAATATCAGCACCCCCGTATCCATTAATGTCAATGAAACCGGCCGCAGCTATGACGCGCTGATCGTTGGTATTCACGGCGAAGTTGATCCTGTCAGTCAGTCCGTGCAGGTCGTGGCTGAGATGGAAAGCTATCACGAAGAACTGCTGGCAGGTATGAGCGGCCGCGCCGTCTTTGCGCCACAGGTGGTGGCAGGTAGTGAAGGCAAGGGTTTCCTTGGGCTGGTGCTGCAACCGATGGGGCTCGAAACCGATGACAAGCCCAAGCGTTAAGCCCGAAGATATCGAATTTCAAGATAAACAACAGCCCGCCGCCGAGATGGATCAGCGCTTTCGCGTGTTGCTGACACTGATCAGCCTGATTAAAAACGCCCGTCAAAAAACCAAGCTGTCCGAACTTGAATTCCTGATCGTCAACCAGACATTCAACCTTGTGCCCTATCGCCACGCCGCATTGTGGTATTACGAGGACGGCAAGGTGACAGTCGCCAGTGCGTCGGGTCTGGTGCAGGTTGATCCTGCCAGTCCTTATGCACAGTGGCTGGCGCACGCCATTGCGCCGCAATTGCTCAAGGCGGTGCCATCTGAAAAGGGCCTTGCCAAAGCCGTCGCCCTGACACCTGCCAGCTTGCCAGCATCGGAAGCGCAGGAATGGTCAAAATGGATGGCCGAAGCGGCCCTGCTGATTAATTTTTTCAAACCAGGTCAGGGTGTTTTTGGCGGCCTTGTGATTGACCGCAGCGATGCGTTCAGTGATGTAGACGTTGCCTTGCTCGAAGATCTTGGCGATGGTTTTGCCCACGCACTTGGCGCTTTGCGCAGCAGCCACAAAAACCGCAATTATAACTGGCGCAGTTGGATTAGCCTTAAGAACAACCGTGGCCGTTTTGTACTGGCCGCGCTTATTTTATTAATGTTGATGCCGGTACGTGTGAACACCACCGCCCCCGCCGAAGTGGTGGCACGCAAACCTTCGTTTGTCAGCGTACCGTTTAACGGCACAATTGGCGAAATCCTCGTCACGCCGGGTCA
>JBEIPH010000254.1:0-2429 GCA_040377115.1 Micavibrio sp.
GACCAACGCGACCTGTGATGGGCGCTTTAACTTCTGCGTATTCAAGATCAAGCTGGGCGAGTTCTCTTTGCGCTTCTGCTGCCTTTACAGCGGCCTCGGCGGCGGCATGGGCATTGATGCGTTCATCAAGCTCACGTGCGGAAACGGCTTTGTCCTTAAACAGGGAGCGTGCGCGCTTGAGATCGCTGGCAGCAAGGTTCAGGGCCGCGCGTGCGGTGGCAACCAGCGCGTCCATGCGATTAAGATTGGCCTGAAAAGGTCTGCGGTCGATGGTGAAAAGATTAACGCCCTTTTCAACAATATCGCCCTCGTTAAAATGAACGGCATCGATCATGCCGGATACACGCGGGCGGATCTGCACATCTTCAACCGCACGCAAACGACCAGAAAATTCTTTGTACTCGGTTACTTCGCGCCCGATCACCTCGGCAACGCTAATCGGCATGGCGGGTGGTGGGCCACCGGCGACGGCTTGGTCACCTGCGGGGGCTTCGGTTTTGGCTTCAGCATCTGGTGCCGGTGCCTCGGCGACGGTTGGGGTGGCAAGGGCGATGTACCCCAAGGCCGCAAAGGCGACCAGCACCACCAGTGACGGCAAAAGACCGCGTGGTGGCGGCGCTATCTGGGTTGGTTCAGGCTGTTGTGCCGGCAATTCGCCGCAACCTGTGTCAATATGACGCAGGTCAGGATATACAGCGTCTGATGATTTTGATTGCGACATGGTCTGTTCCTTTTTGTTTAATCTTTGGTGTCTGGCTCTGGCATTCCAACCAGACGCAAAAAACCTGGGTATAAATCGCGCGCGATAACCTCGGGGTCGTTGGCCAGCTTGGCCTGATATTCAACGCCCATGTTGTAAGACATCAGTTCGCGTGCGATGCGGTCAATTTTTTCGGGGCTGGCTGTTTTGTACTGCGGCAAGTCGGCCACGATGGTGGCGAGCATAACCACGGCTTCGTTAAATAAGGATTGCACTTTCTGACGAATACGTTCGTCCTGTGCGCCCATTTCATATCCGGCATTGGCCAGCGGGCAGCCATAGACTTTGCCCTCGGCTTTAAACATCTCGCGGTGATGTTCAGCCATTGCCTCTGCAAATTTTTTCAACCGCTCAAGCGGTGGCAGGGCGGGGTCAAAACACGGGCCAAATACTTCCCCGCCTTCTGCCCATATGTGGTCAAACACGGCCAGGGCAAGGTCAACCTTTGACGCAAAGTAATGATAAAACGTGCCTTTTTTAATGTCAGCGGCAGCACAGATGCCATCAACACTGATGGTGGCATAGCTGTGGCGCATCATAAGGTCAGCCGCCGCCTGAACAAGGCGGTCGCGGGTGGGCTGGGCACTGGTTAAGGCTGAATCAAGCATATCCCTAACCTAAGCCGACCGATCGGTCGGGACAAGGGCGGGAATCGGATCATTTAAAAAAAACCAAAGACCGAACTACAGGCCCTTCCAACGCCCCAGCCCCCTATAGACATAAAATAGGCAGGGCGCGTGGTTAGTATTGGCCTAGGCGCCGATAGCGACAAATGACGGGTTGAGGAACTTGCGCTCGGCCTTGCCGTAAACCAGCGGCTGCCCGCCGAGCTGCGTTACATGACCGCCAGCGGCCTGCAAAATGGCTTCACCTGCCGCTGTATCCCACTCCGATGTCGGCCCAAGACGCGGGTAGATGTCAGCCTCGCCCATCGCAATCGCACAGAATTTGAGCGAGCTTGACCGTGCAAGCGTTGTGGCAACCTTGCGGCCACCCAAAAACTGCTCGATGGCTTCGGGGTCGCCATGACGGCGGCTGGTAACAACGGTCAGCCCCGCCTCCGGTGTTGGACGCGCGGCAATCGGCTGCATTTCTGCGCCAAGCTTCGCCACATAAAAAGAACCAGCGCCCGTTGCGCCGTACCACAGCTGGTCTGACACCGGCGCATAAATCACCCCCATCACAGGGCGGAAGTTTTGCAGCAGTGCAATATTAACGGTGAAATCACCGCCACCCGTGATGAACTCCTTGGTGCCATCCAGCGGATCGACTAGAAAAAAGGTACCTGTGGAAATATCGGGGATCGTCCCCGCGGCAACCGCTTCCTCGCCAACCAGCGCAATGTCGGGAAACATTTCTTGGAGGTTGGCTGTCACCAGTGCTTCGGCTTCTTGATCTGCCTTGGTAACGGGCGATCCATCGGCTTTGTCGATTACTTCGGCGCCTACGTTGTAATAATGGCGCTCGATATCGCCAGCAGCGCGGGCTGTGGCCTCAAGCCTGCGGGCCATATCGATCAATTCAGCGGAGGAAAAGTTTTTTTGCATGGACCCAACATGCTTCCGGCGGACCCCTGATGTCAAGGGCCCGCCGGAAACAGTTTATCTGTATGCAAAGTTCTTAGCGTTTTGGCGCCGGTGCTGCTTTTTTGGCACCTTTGGCTGTTTGA
>JBEIPH010000241.1:0-2800 GCA_040377115.1 Micavibrio sp.
AGGCCTATTTAGTCAACCATATATAACAATATCAGTAACTTGCAGATTTTTGTGAAAGTTTGCGCCGGATTAAAGCGTGATCACCAGGTCATCATAGGCCAGCTCCACATGCGGGGGCAGCATGGCCGAAACGCGATCGTAATCGACGGTGTAATCAAGGTGGGTCAGATAGGTTTTCTTGGGCTTATACTTTTCAACCCAGCGCAGGCATTGCTCAAGATAGCCATGTGACTTGTCGATATTCTCAACACAGTTGCAATCAACCATCCACACATCAAGGCCATACAAATGCTGCTCGCTGGCGGCAGGGAAATTATTGACGTCGGTTGAGTAACCAAAATTGCCAACACGCAGGCCAAGGGAATGCATGTGTCCGTGATCTTGCATGAACGGTGTGATCTTCAGCGATCCGATAGACAGTGGCGAGGGCGGCACAATTTCATTCCAGAAAGGACGGCCAGGGCCTGAGTATTCCGGATTGATTTTTTCGTGGAACATATACCACCACAGTTTTTCAATCCCCAGACGCGTGATGCGGTCAGCATAAAGCGGCAGGTTGCGGTCTTGGTAATGCTTCATGAAAACGGGCAGGTGGAACATGCCGGTGATATGATCTGCATGGGCATGGGTGAAAAATACACCATCAAGTAAGCGTATTTCGTGTTTTTCGGCCTGCTGTCTGAAATCTGGGCCCATATCGACCAGCAGTTTGGTGTCGGCATTTTCAATCAGGATAGAAGGTGCCAGACGGCGGTTGCGCGGCTGTTTGGGGTCGCATTTGCCCCAGTCGCCACCGGCGAAAGGAACACCATAGGCAGACCCGCTGCCAAGCACCGTGATCTTAAGGTTGCTCATGACAGTTTTGGGGCCTTTTTGCAGGCAGGCTTTTTGTCGGCCAGAATGTCTTTTTCAAAGGCGGCAAAAGCTTCGGCATGTTTGGCAAAACGCTCGGGGTAGGCTTGCGAGAACAAGGTCTTGGTAAAATCAAGAATGTCGCGCAGTTTTTGGCGATCCAGCGGCGCTGCAAACAGGGCATCAAATTTATCAGCCAGCGCGATCAGCTCTGCATCGCCATTCTTGCGGCAGAAATCGGCAATTTCGCTGCCAAGATACAGGGGTGAATAGCCGGTTGATCCATAGCCGGTAAAGGCCTGCATCATCTCGCAGCAGCCTTGCATCATCGCGTGGTTGTCAACGACAGTGCGTGAAATCTGGTTGCGCTTGAGGTGTTTGTCGGTGATGAACAGCGTCATCATCATTTCTTGTGCCAGCAATTCGATTTTATCTTCAACACAGCCACCCTTGGCGTGGCGGTTGATGAAATCCTGCGTGGCGGGCGGGATGGCTTTTTCATCACGCGGAGTGCCGAATTCGCGCATCCAGCGGTATTCCGGATTGCGGGCAAAAACGCGTGGCTTGATGCTGAAATCAAAGGCAGGGGCCACGCCCTTCATGGCGATGTACAGGTCAAATTGGTACAGGCGATTGCTGTCTTTGGCATCGCGCGCGATAAACATGAACCCGATGCCGCCGTAATCAGCCACCAGACGGTCGTGACAAACGGTCAGGATGCCGCCGTTGTCTTTGAGGTATTTGGTGATCTGGTCAAAAACTTTTGGTGTGTCTTTGGGGTCAGCCACCACAAACAGGTCGATGTCTGAATGCACATCGGCAAAACCGCGGCCGATGGACCCGCGCAGATAGGCTTCTTCGATCAGGTTTTTATCGGTCAGGCTATCAAGCGCTTCTTGCAAAATGCGCGCTTGGGGCAGGTGGGTCTGGTTGGTGGCTTCAAGATGCTCGCTGAGAGAAATATCAGGCTTTCCGGTGGCTTTGTCGGAAACGGCGGCGTGAAATTTCTGGCGGAGTTTCATGTCGCAAGGACCTTTCGGTTATGTGCAGTGGCTGGAATGGCCCGTTGTATCAAAGCGAATCCCGCGCAGGCAAGGCGGGAAACGACGCGTAAGCGAGATAAAAAAAGGTGTCTAATATCAAAAGCTTGAACGATTTACTTATTTTACGTATTTACTATTCATAATGTGCCTGTATAGTGTTGTGGCCGAATTTAAATCATATGCAGTGGAAACCGTCATGGCCTCAAAACTCGCCCTTTATAAAGCAGATGCGCTTGAAGCACTTAAAACCGAAGTGCAGCAAATTCTGGCCGAGCCAGATGTTGGCCTGCGCCTGATTAAAATTGACGAGATGCAAGACCGCATAAAGGCGAAAGACGCACCGCACCGCACGGGGCTTAACAGGTTTTTACGATCAAAGCCTGTTAAGGCGACGACGATTGGTGGTGTGTTGGCGGGGCCACCAACCACGGTCGGCCTTTTGCTGGCACCCTTTGATAGTGGCCTTTCTTTTGTTGGGCTGACAATCATCGGCGGCATCGCGGGAATTTGGGGGACAGCTTCTGCGCTTGATGCGACCTCCGACGCGTTTTCTAAAAATTACCTCAAGGGCGTGGTCGAGCCACTGGCCAACGAGAAAAAGAAGTATGTCGAGCGCAGAGAGGAGCCGAGAGGCTTTGATGACACAGAAAGAGTCTGGCGCGTGCAGGAAGAAAACTTTGACGAACTGGCGCAATCAGAACACCTTGAACCCGCCATGAAAAAATTTCCCTTCCTCAAGGACGAGTTTAAAAGAATGGTCGAGTACCGTCAGCGCGAGGCACGCGAGGCTGAAGAAACCCGCAAGCTGATCGACAGCGTGCGCGAAGTTACCGGTCAAGCGTCAGCATCCGCCAAAACACCAACCATTCCACCCAAATTCAGGGCAGTGGAAGCCGGCGGCGCCA
>JBEIPH010000126.1:0-4507 GCA_040377115.1 Micavibrio sp.
ATAGACCCCGCTGTTATCAACAAACTGGCAGTGCTGGGTGAAACACACGGCACTGAAAAAGGATTGTCGATCGCCTATCTTAATCATCGCATATTCATGATGCTGCCAAGTTCGCGGGCATTTTTTGAACCTGACATCGAAATCCCTGCAACTGATCCCGATGCGCTTGCAGGGCTTCAGGCGGAAATGACAGCGCTACTGGGGCTGATAGATCATCTTGAATTCTATCAACCCCAGCAGATTGCCCATAGTGGTTAGAGCAGCATCATCCGCCGACGGTTATCGCCACGCAGGAAGATCCCTGCCAGTAACAACCCCGCAAGCAGAAGCCAGCCAGCAATCCCCAGCAAGCCACCGCTAATGCCCTGCCTGTCCACCGCCATCCCGATCAGCAGTGAGGATGGGATAAAAAACAGGCTCGTCAACAGGCTTTGCGTCGACAAGATCGTGGCACGGCGGGCACTGTCCACACGCTTGTTGATCGCCTCGCTGACGCGCGGGTTGGCAAGGCCAAAAATGGCACTACCACCGATCATCAGCAGGATGACGCCAGCCTTGCCTTGATACAGGCCCGTGACAAGGCAGATCAACAAGGCTGCAATCCACGCCAGTCCAAGTGCCGCAAGGCTGCTGACACGCCCGTCAATCTTGTGGCCAAACTGACTGCTGAAACCAGCCAGCAAGAATCCACAGGCCATCAACACACCAAACAGACTTTCGTCCATCCCGATGGCAACGTAGTAGGGCTGCTGTGACCACATGATCAGTTTCGTGGCGCAAAACAACGCTGCCGCAAACAGGATCAGCATCCCAACTTCGGTATGGCCACGCAGGGCATAGCTTGCCGTTGCGGCCATATCGGCCAGTGGATGTTTTTCAGGCCTGCGTTTGTGACGCGCAGGTTCATCCATCTGGCAGGCAAAGACAATCGCTGCGACAATAAATAACAGCGTCACAGCAAGGGGCAGGTGGGGGTCAATCTTGTACAAAAAGCCGCCAACCACCGCCGCCACAGCCACCGTGTAGAACGAAAAGCCGCCGCGGCGTCCTTCATGCTTTCGGTAGTCTTTTTCCTGACCTGCCACAGCCAGGCTGTCATAGATCATCGCCGTGTTGGTGCCCGACATCAGCGCTACGGCGATACCGATAACGCCCTGTCCTGCAATCGCCCAGGCAAGGTTATCACCTACCAACAGACAGGCGTGACCAAGCAGGGAGAAAAACGCACCCAAAGCCAACACATGTTTGCGCTGCCATTGATCCGACAGCCAGCCCATGGGGACCTCGAGGATAACGACCACAGCCGCAAACACGGCCTCGCCAATCAGGAAGTCCTGAAAGGTCAGACCCATTACATCATGGTAATAGGGCACGATAACCGCGAGTTCAAAGAACGCGCTGGCGGTGATCGTATAGGCAGACATCAGTTTCAGGTTGCGATTGATACGCATAGCCGTATTCCTTGTTGAGTTAGAACAAGGGCCGGTCAGTAAAGAAATTATCGGGAGATAAAAACCGTGGCTGTCGGCCCCTGATGGGGTGGCCGACAGAAATCCGTCAGCCGGAGTAAGTGGCGAAAACGCCTGTATTTACGGCGGTTTCTGGCGCAGGCGCATACAGGCCTGACACGCTTTGTTTAAGCATGTTGGCTTGTTTAATCGCAAAAATGTGGCAATGCGTACGCATGATGACCTCGGTTGTTATCCTTTCAGTCAATCATGGCTTTGGATTCTTGGCAAATGATTTTAGTGAAAATCTTCGCGGGTGACGCGCGCCAGCGTTAAAACAAAGACTTTTTTGGCACCCGATTGCCGCAATACACGCGCACAGGCATTCAGTGTTGCGCCTGATGTGAAAACATCATCTATCAGCAAAATCGTTTTATCTTTGAGTATACTTTTCTGCGCGGGATCAACGGCAAAAGCCCCGGCAACGTTTTTATACCGTTTACTTCGGCTTAGACCTTTTTGCGGAACGGTTGATTTTATACGCAGCAAGGCATGGGGCAGGTAGGCTTTGCCGCTTTCTTTGGAAAGTGATGCGGCCAACAGGGCAGATTGATTAAAACGCCGCTGCCACAGTCTTTTTCGATGTAACGGCACGGCAATGATTGCGTCACATTCATCCAGCAACTCACGCCCTGCACGCATCATCCACGGCATAAATGTTTTGATGACGTGAAGTTTATCGCCGTATTTAAAACCAAGGATCAGCTTGCGGCTGGCGTCGTTATAAATAACGGCAGAACGTGCGCGGTCAAATTGTGGCTCATCAGCAAGACAGGAAGCGCAGAGCATGCCTTCAAGCGCCATGCCGCCATGGTCATGGGCAAAGGGCAGGCCGCAGGTTTGGCAAAAGGGGGCTTCGACAAAGGCCAGTTCCTGCCAAAAGGCGGGGGTCAGCAGGCCGGGGGCCTCGACAATTTCGCCCGTGCCCGCACAGCGCGGGGGCAGGATAAGATCGATGGCCCGTCTGGCCATTTGGCGCAGGGTGGTGGCTTGTGCTGAAAACATGCCTGTAATTTGCCCAAAAAAGACAATAAATTCAATGGGTAATAAAGTTTCTTAAGCAGGTGGGAAAAAACTTGAATTTCCGTATTAAAAAGGATAACATCTTCAAAAGCAAAAAGAATATAAAACCAGCCTCTGGTCAGGGCAGGTAGCGCGAAAGAACATCGCGTACCGGCAATGATCGGGATAAACTGGACAACAGTCTTTTTTTGCAAAGGGCAGAGCGTGTCAAAGGTCGATAAAGCCGATATCCGCGAGGAAGTCGCCGCCAGCATCCGCAACTTTTCGTTGCTGGCGCGTGATGATGCGGCGCGTCAGCGTCTGACCATTGAAATGCCCGAATTTATCCAGAAAAAAGCAGCCCTGATCTCTGCGCACTTCCTGCTGCCGGCCGGTGCGCGTGTTGTTGATATGGGCTGTGACACGGGCGAGGTCACTTATATGCTCGCCGTGCTTAACCCGCGCGTTGAATTTATCGGTATTGATCGTGATGCAGAAGCGATTGCTTTTGCCCGCAAAACCTATCGCCTGCCAAACCTGTCCTTCCGGCTGACGGATATTTCTATCCCTGATCTTGAGGACTCTTCGGTTGACGGGATCATCAATTCAAACATCCTGCATCACGTTTATTCCAATGGTGGATACAACCCCGAGGAAGTGACGCATCTGCTGGAAAAGCAGATACAAAAGCTCAAGCCTGGCGGCACCATGCTGGTGCGTGACTATGTCATGCCACCAACAGATGAATTCGTGCTGATGGAAATGCCCAACCTGCCCAGCGAAGGCAACAGCCCGCTGACGATGTCGGATGCAGACTTGTTGGTGTCTTTCAGCCAGACAGCGCGCCCGATGGTGTCGGGATGCGAAGGTTTCTTTATCGAGGAACTGATGCCGCGCCGCGACGGCACGCGCCTGTTCCGCCTGCCGCACAAATGGGCCAAGGAATTTATCCACCGCAAGAATTACCGCAAGAACTGGCAGAAAGAACTCAAAGAAGAGTATACGTTCTACACATGGCAGGATTACCGCCGTGAATTTGCGCGTCTTGGTATGCGGATGGTTTTCTCCGCCCCTCACTGGAACCCGTGGGTGGTGCAGAACTGCTTCAAGGGCCGTTTCCAGCTCTATAACGAAAGCTATGACCCGCTCAACCCGCCACCCACCAACTATTTCATCGTCGCGCAAAAAGTTGCCGACAAGCAAAGCTTGGTGATTGAAGAACGCCGCCCGTCGCAAAAGCCGGTGGGTGATTTAAAAATCATGGTGGTGCGTGACAAGAAAAGCGGCCAGATGCATGAACTGGTCAAACGCCCGGGCGAGTACTGCGATATCGTGCCTTATCGCATCACGCCTGATAACCGCTTGCTGGTTTACGTGCGCTCGGGCTATCCACGCCCCATCGTTAATGCTGTTAACCGTGGCAGCCATAACCTTGATGGCAAAAAATGGTCAGGCCACCTGATCGAGCCGATCACGATGGATACGGTTGCGATGTCAGATGACGTCGAAGAAAACCGCAAAATGATTTTTGGCCACGTAGAGGGCTATTCTTCTCTGCGTCCAAAGGGTGATGATCGCTGGTACGTGGGCAATACCTATTTCCCATCACCCGATCGTATTGACGAGGCGATTGAGCCTGTCTTTATCGAGGTTGAAAACCCGCGCCGTACCTCATGGACAATTGATAGCGACAAGGAGGTCAACTTTACCGAGGTTGGCAGCATCGTAGAACTTGATGCGGCGGATATTATTCTGGCTTCGCAGGTTGGCTTGCTGCCTGAACCGCGCCTTGAACTGCATGTATTCGAGCTGATGTCGCGTTACAACATCCAATTGCCCCGCTGGATTGGCGAAGGCTTGCCGGATATCGAAAAACAAGCCGTCAAATCTCATGACCCCGAAGAACTGCTCAGCGAGCTTGAGCCTGCGGAATTTGAAGAAGACAAGCAGGGCCCGATCACGCTCAAGCCCGTTAAGGCCGTCTTCGTAGAAGAAGG
>JBEIPH010000109.1:0-4814 GCA_040377115.1 Micavibrio sp.
CCCGGTGCGGTTGCCAAGCGTTATCACGAGCTGGGCGGCATGGCCCACCTGATTGGCAAGCCGCATAAAACCATTTTCAGGCACTGTCTGGCGATGTTTGATGGTGTTATTCCATCACGCATTCTGATGATCGGCGATTCCGTGCAGCATGATATTGCTGGTGGTGCTGGTGTTGATCTTGATACGGCGTTTATTACAGCCGGTATCCATTCAAGCGCGTTTAAGCCCGGCATGACGCAGGAGCAAAAGCGCAAGGTGATGGAACATCTCTCCCAAGGTTACGGGGGCATTCGCCCAACCTGGGTACTTGATAGCCTTGTCTGGCAAACGCCAGAGGCTGCCCTGCGCGAGCGTGAACGCGCGCGGATGAAAGAGTAATATTTATTCTTCGGTATAACTGGTGCAGAGCACTGAGTAGGCGGCCTTGATATCGGGCATGGCGCGCTCGACTGCGGCTTCGCCTTCGGCGATCAGTTCTTCGGCACGGTCAAATTCCATCAAGCCAATGTGACCAATACGCGGAACAATCAAAACGTCGGGCGGGTCACCAGCAAGGCGCGATCTGGCCAGACGGTCTTGCACGATGTTAAGGGATGAAACCATCACGCCAAAAAGGCTTGGGTTATTGTTGCCCTCGCGCCTGAATACGCGCTGCATTAGGCTAGCTTTTTTAACTTTGTTAAGCTCGTCTGGTCCGTCAAAATTAAGCAGATCAAATCCGGCAATCGTCGGCACGCTGTCGCCCGGGCGTTTGGCCTTGCCGATGATGTCGCCACTGACGTTAACGGCAATGGTCATCATGGCGCCATTGGCGCTGCAGGCTGATACAGGCACGGGGTTAACCAGTGCGCCGTCAATCAGCCAGCGGTTATTCATGAATACGGGCGGGAAAATTCCGGGCAGGGAGAAGGAGGCGCGCAAAACATCAACCATGCGGCCTTTGCGCAGCCATACTTCGTGACCTGTCACAAGGTCAGCGGCAATAGCAACAAAGGGATGCGGTAAATCTTCGATACGCACATCGCCAAAGCTTTCTTCCATCAGTCTGAAAAGCTTGTTGCCGCCAATCAGGCCGCCCGAGCGCACCTTGAAATCCAGATAAGTCAGAACACGAAGCTTGTTGAGCGAATAGGCCCAGTCTTCAAGCTTATCAAGGTTGCCTGACAAGTAAGCACCACCGACAAGCGCACCCATCGATGTGCCGGAGATAATTGTTGGCTCAATGCCATAGCGTTTAAGCGCGCGCACAACGCCAAGGTGGGCAAATCCGCGTGCCAGACCGCTGCCAAGGGCCAGACCAATACGAGGGGGTGCGGATAGCTGAAAACCGTTATCTGGTTGCTTGGCGGTATCGCCCATAAGGTCAGCAAATGGGTTATCTTGTGGCGGCAGGCTGTTGCTGCCTCCGCCTTGTTGTTTGCCGCCTTTTTTGTCGCGTCCGAACATTTAAGCCTTTTTCTATTGTTTTCAGTCGTTTAGTTATTATGTTTATTATTTACAGCTTGCCTGCAAACGACTAAACTCACGTCCACTTTAGTACACTTGGCCTTGCCAAACCATTAACAAACGCTCAAAAGCCCGTGAGGGCGGAATTATGTCACAAGATCAATCAGCAAAAGTATTGTTAGCCAGCGGTAAATCCACTGATTTAGCCAAGCGTTTGTGGCGGGATTTTGTCAGGGCGCATCTTGGCACGCTTGGCTTTGCGCTTGTGCTGATGCTGCTGGCGGGTGCGACCACAGCGGGCATGGCCAAGCTGATGGAACCGATTATTGACAAGGTTTTAAGCGGCGGCAACGCCAGCATGATTTGGCCAGTTGCCTTGGCTGTCATGGGCGTGTTTACCGTGCGCGGTTTTGCAACCTATGGCCACACGTTGTTGATGAACAAGCTGGGGCAGGAAGTTGTCAGCGACATTCAACGCCGTATGTTTGCCCACCTTATCCACTCCGACGTCAGTTTCTTTCATGGTGAGCAAAGCGGGCGTTTGCTGTCGCGCTTTTTGACCGATACGGCCCTTATCCGCACCGCCACGACCGAGGCGCTTGTCGGGTTTGGCAAAAACGCCTTTACGCTGGTTTTTCTGATCGCTGTCATGTTCTATCAGGACTGGAAACTGTCCCTGATATCGCTTTTTGTCTTTCCCTTAGCGGCCTATGTGGTGGCACGCCTGTCAAAAAAACTGCGCCGTGTATCAACCGATATGCAGCAGGAAACAGGCGAGCTGACAGCACTGCTTGGTCAGGCCTTTCAGGGCAACAAGCACGTCAAAGCCTATGGCATGGAAGGCTTTGAAATCGATCGTATTGGCCGCGCTATCCAGCGTATTTTTGATCTGACCTATAAGGCCTATAAAGTATCGGGCCGCGCGGTGCCTTTGTCTGAAATGCTCAGTGGCTTGGCTATCGTCACCATCATTGTTTATGGCGGCTATCAGGTATTGGCGGGTACCAGCACTGCAGGAAAACTGTTTTCGTTTATCACTGCCTTCCTGCTGGCCTATGAGCCAATGAAGCGTTTGGCTCGACTGAACAACATCATGCAAATGGGATTTGCCGCGGTTGATCGCCTTTATCAACTGCTTGACCAGCCCCCAGCAGTAAGTGACAGGCCACAGGCCATAGATCTGCAAACCAGAAACCCCGAAGTCAGCATACAGGATGTGCATTTCCGTTATGCAGACGGCACAGAAGCCTTGCGTGGCCTGACGTTGAGCGCACCAGCTGGCAAGACCGTTGCGCTTGTGGGAGCGTCTGGATCAGGTAAGTCAACGCTGCTTAATCTGATCCCGCGTTTTCATGATGTTCAAAGCGGCCGTATTGCCGTTGATGGTATTGATATCCGCGATATACGTCTGGCCAGCCTGCGCAGCCAGATGGCGTTTGTCAGTCAAGAGGTGGCGATTTTTAACGACACCATTCGTGACAATATCGCTTATGGCCGCCCAGGTGCATCTGAAGAAGATATTATTCAAGCCGCCAAAGATGCCGCCGCGCATGAGTTTATCGCCGAGCTGCTGCAAGGTTACGATACGATTGTTGGTGAAAATGGCGTAAAGCTTTCAGGTGGGCAGCGTCAACGTCTGTCGATCGCGCGGGCTTTTTTGCGCAACGCGCCCATTTTGTTGCTGGATGAAGCCACTTCAGCCCTTGATAGCCAGTCTGAAAGACTGGTGCAAAGTGCCATTGAGCGCCTGCAAAAAGGTAAAACCACGATTGTGGTGGCGCATCGTCTTTCAACGATTATCAATGCAGATATGATCTATGTCCTTGATCAGGGTCGTGTTGTAGAACAGGGCGATCATGAAACCTTGTTATCTAAAAATGGTGTTTATGCCCGTTTTTACGGCACGCTGATGAAAGAAAGCGCGTAAGATGGCGATCATTATTTTTCGCATCCTGATCAATCTTTTTATCGCCTACGTTGTTATTGCGCTGCTGATTTATATATTCCAGCGATCGTTGCAGTATTTTCCCAACCGCAATTATCCAGGCACGCCTGCTGAAAATGGCCTGAAGATCGCCGAGGAAATAACGGTTACCACCGATGATGAATTGCAGTTAAAAGCATGGTTTGCGCCACCTGAAACAGACAACGGCAAGGTTGTTGTTTTCTTTCATGGCAATGCCGGTCATATGGCGCATCGTGTTGATAAAATAGCCTACTTTATAGAAGCCGGTTACGGTGTTTACCTTTGTGAATATCGCGGCTATGGCGGTAGCCCGGGCAGCCCGAACGAACAGGGCTTATACAAAGACGCCCGCGCGGGTATCAACTGGCTACTCAAACACGGGTTTAGTGAAGACAGGCTGGTTTTATACGGCGAAAGCATCGGATCTGGTGTGGCAACACAAATGGCGACCGAAATTTCACCCCACGCCTTGATTATCGAAGCTGGTTTTTCGTCTTCGGCGGATGTCGCCAAGCAAACCTATTTCTTCCTGCCTGTTGATTTAATGGTTAAGGATAGATACGACAACCTGCCCAAAATACCCAAGGTCAAAACAAACCTGTTGATCGTGCATGGCGATGAAGATCAGGTTATCCCGATTTCATTGGCCAAACAGTTGTTTGATGCAGCCAATCACCCCAAAGAATTCATCACCATCAATCATGGCGGGCATAACGATCTTTACGATCATCATGCAGGCCATGTGATTGTTGAGTGGTTGAAAAAGCATGATTAGCGCATCTTTCGCCAAGCGTATTCGTGATGATGCCGCTTTTGTCATGTCACGGGCGCAATCTGTTTTTATTAACAACAACAAGATTTCGGAATACGCCAAGCGTGTCATAGCGGAAATGCCGCGGGTGACGGTATTGGATAGCGAAAACCATCTGGTCATGTCTGATAACCCGCTGGCTACGCTGGCCTATGTATTGGCGCTTGATAGCATTAACTTTGGATCGGGTGTTTTTGTACCCGCGCAAAAGGCTGGCCTTGATCTTGAATACAGCTTTATCGCCAAAGCGCTTAAGGCAAAAATGGAAAAAGGCGACTGGATAGAAATTTCCAGTTGGAAATTTATCACTGCAGCTGATTGCCATGAGGTTTTTACTTTGCCCGCTGGTCAGTCAGCACAGGTTGACTGGCTGATGGCGCAATTTAGCCGCCATCTCCAAATGAGCGCTGCGGGTGTTGAAAAGGACTTTCAATCTGCCCATGAAATGCTGGCAACAGATGGTCACGCCTTGCTTGATGTTGTTTCGCAATGGCCCCATTTCAGGGATGAAACCAGCTATCAGGGCAGGCAGGTTGGCATTTACAAGCGTGCGCAGATACTGGTGGCTGATCTGGCGTTGGCGCTGCCTAA
>JBEIPH010000257.1:0-2317 GCA_040377115.1 Micavibrio sp.
CGGGCGAGGATATGTTCCAACCTTGGTTTTACGGCGCAATTGTGCTGGCGGCGTTGGGCGGAACGGTGCTGTCCACCTATGCCCTGAATGCCATGAGCGACGCACGTTTTCGTGATGTCACGCAAAAAATATTGATTGTTTTGGGGGTGGTCTATCTGGGGCGCGGGCTGATGCTTTTGCTCGGCTGATCAGTTTAGTCCGCCATTGTGCAAAACGATCGCCACAATATAAGCCAGATGGGTCAGGTTATGTGCTTCCTGATCAAGACCGAACGCCCACCAGTAACGGCTGTCTTTATAAGTCCAGCCATGGCGAGCGGTAATCATAGCTTTAATTCTATCAATCGCGGCATGAAGCACAAAATCAACAATCGCAAGCCACCACAGCGATGGGGCAAACAGCACACGCAGTATAAATGTAAAGGCAGCATGGATACCTGCATGCATACCTAGCGCGCGGGCACCGCCCATGTTAAAGGGCTCGCCTTTAACAGATGCCATCCAGCCTGTTTGCAAAAAGAAATCGCAGATGACCTGCTTGGCACGAAACGCCAGATACAGCAGCAGAATACCAAGCAAATCCATGAAGGGTACGCCCCCTGAAAGACCAAATAATAATACAGGTGTTCTTAAATCATCCCTGCCAACACATCGATTTTAGCCTGACATAGGTCTTATTATCAATTCATTAACCGCACTTGGCGTAAGGTTTCATGGGGAGATACGTTATTATGACCGATCAAAGTCTGGCCAGTTTTGCAAAAGGCAGCCTTCTCATGCGCGAGGGGGAGGCAGGCGACTGTGCCTATATCATCGAAAGCGGACAAGTCGAGGTGCTGGTGCAGCGCGGGGGCGAGATTTTGCAGATCGGAACGCGCGGTCCTGGTTCTATCATCGGCGAAATGGCCATGCTGGATGACCGCCCGCGCACGGCCACCGTGCGTGCGTTGGAAGATTGCAACGTGATGGTCCTATCACGTGCTGATTTTGCCCGCCGCCTTGAAACAGCAGACCCCGTCGTGCGTATGATCATGCGCGTTGTCATTACACGTTATCGTGACATGATGACCCGTACACAAAATATCCTGCCGCCACCCGGATTTCAGACACAAGCCGAGCAAGTTGAAAACAGCGATACATCACACGATGTTGCCCTGAGCGCGCTCAAGATCAACCAAGCGCTTAAAGAAGCCATGGGCAAGAATGAGCTGTTGTTGTATTACCAGCCGATCATTGACATCCAGCGCATGAAAATTGCCGGGTTTGAAGCGCTGATGCGCTGGCAACACCCTGAAAAAGGCATGATTTCACCGGGTGTCTTTATTCCAGTTGCTGAGGAAAGCGGCCTGATCACCGAGCTTTCAAAATGGGCGCTGGGTGTTTCATGCGACGCCGCAAAGTCTTTTGTCAGCCTGCTGCCGGGTAAGAATGCTGGCCCGCACCCTCTTTTTGTCAGCGTGAACTTTTCGGTCAAAGACTTTTCTGACGGTGACTTCTTTGGGCAGATAACGCACACGCTGGATAAACATGCGACACTGCCCGAAAATATCCACCTTGAAATTACCGAAAGCCTGCTGATGGAAGCACCGGATGCCACCAAGCTTGCGCTTGAAAAATGTCGTGCCCATGGCCTGTCTGTTTCAATTGATGACTTTGGATCAGGGTATTCTTCGCTCAGCTATCTTCACGCCTTCCCGATTGATACGCTCAAAATCGACCAGAGCTTTGTTCGCTCGATGATTGGCAGCCCGTCCAGCATGATTTTGGTGAAATCGATTATTGGCCTTGCCCGCAACCTTGGCATGAAAATCATCGCCGAAGGTATTGAGACCATTGAACAGGCACGTTTGATCCGTGAATTGGGCTGTGATGAATGTCAGGGCTTCTGGTTTTCGCGCCCGCTGCCATTTAAAGATGCACAGGCATTTTTGAACAACTGGCAAGCGCCTGAAATGGAATGATTTTTTTATTCAGCCCCACTTAAAAACCTTATATTTTTTCATAAACGGTTAATCTCTTTCCGTTAGAATTAAGATATCTGTGCTTTTCTAAACGCGGCTGCGAAACGCCGTGCAAAGAGCTAAGATATTACGGGGGAATACTACTTTAGAGGGGAAACGCATGCCAGAGAACACGGCAGCTCAACAACCTGCAGAACATATCACCATCAAGGGAAGCACCGTCTCCCTACCAAGTGGTGAATTTATTGCCAATGCCAGCTTTGAGCGCATGGGCGATGACCTTAGTGTCAGCAACCCCGATGGCAAGACAATCATCATCGATGATTATTTTGCGCAAGCCACCCCGCCAAATCTGAC
>JBEIPH010000197.1:0-3397 GCA_040377115.1 Micavibrio sp.
CCAGCCGCCAACATCGCACCACCGGCCACAAACGCCGTGGCGGTTTTGACTGTTTTCTTGTGTTTTTCTTCTGGCAAGGCTTTACCCAGCTTTGCACTCACAATACCTGCTGCCGCCACGGTTCCGACAATCGCACCCACGCCAAGCCAGAAGCCCGATGCAAACAGCGCCCCAAGAACGGTCAGGCTCATCGAAAGACCAGCAACGCCCAGCGCATATGAAACAGGGGTTGTTGTGTAATTGTGACGTGCCGCCGCATGCGCGAATTCATGCGCGATAACGGCTTTTTCCTCTGCATCATCCAGCAACTTCAGCAATGGCTTTGAAACCATGATGATTGGCTTGCCGAATGCAAAGGCGCCGGCATTGTGCATCTGCCCGATTTTTTCAAAAATTTTGTCTTTGGCATTTTTATCAGTAGCGCTGCCTTTGACCTTGGTGGCGTCAATTTGAAAATCATACACAGGGCAATCATCTTGCTTCATGCCCGCATTGGTGTACAGCTCGCGAACGGTTTCACCCAAACGTGGCGAATATTCATAGACGTCATCGTGGCGCTGCAGTTTGTTCTCGTAAAGATTTTTGGCAACCGCGATACCGACTGCCTGACCAAGCCCCAACAAAATTGCCGAAGCCCCCAAAACCCATGGGCTTGCGACCAAGGCAACACCGCCAAGCACGGCACCTGCAGCAACATAATGGGCGGATACACTGGCAATGTTGCGCGGTTTATAAAGCTTGAGGAGCATGGCTGATGACTTTCATTTTGGGGCTAAAACACAGGTTTTTGTTAACATAATCAATAAAACGGGGCAAGGTAAATATGCCTTTACCCACCAAGCCACTGTTATTTATAAGGATTTAAGCGGTCAGCTATACTTGCGCAAAACGTTCAGCAAGGTTTTGACGATTGGAAACACCTCGGCTCGAAAAGCCTGACGCTTATCAACCGCAATCTTGTTTTCCACCAGCTTCACCGTGTTTTTAATGTCATGCTCAAGACTGTCGATGCTGGCATTACCCATGTGGGCCGCCGTCAGGATGGCCGCCGTGCGCGCAAAATTATTGGCGTGACGCAGACGTTCGATCAGCACCCTGACCAGAGCCTGAAAGTTTCCATCCGCTGTTTTAAGGCCATCGGCAAAGTCATCCGCCGTAACGCGCACCAGCACGCTTTCTTCAACAACCACTGCGCTTGCTGACCGTGGCTCTTGCGTGATAATCGCCATCTCGCCCACGATGGATCCGGGGCCAAGTTCTGCCAGAACAGTCTTACCAGACTCAGATGTGTTGGTAAAAACCTCGACCTTGCCGCGTTCAATCACATAGGCGCAAACGCCCACCTCGCCCTGCGTCATCAACAAATGACCGGGGTAAAATATTTCACGCACATAGATTTTGGGTGTGGACACAGCAAGCTCTCCGTACAGATCAATTTAGCACGGATTATTCACGATGCACGAGGTAAAAAATAAGCGCCTTAAGCAGAAGGACCCTTTGGTGTAGGCGACGACTTGCCCGTTAGGAAATCAAGGCTGCGGACAACCGTAAAGCCCACAGGCACACCGTCCATTCTGGAGCTGATGCCTACCGACTTTGGCAGCGTCTTTTCAGACATGATCGTAATACCCCTGCAATTCGCAGCACCTTCACATTCGCCAACCACGGCTTCGATACCTGCCTCTTTCAAAATAAGGCGTATTTTGTCTGCCGTTTGTTTGACTTTGTGTTTGCTGTTGCCGGGGCGCATGATCATGTTGATTGCCATGATGTTGGCGCTATTGGTCGGATCCTCGATAACATTCTTATCGGCAGGATCGGTGGTGATTTTGGCTTCGGCATTCTGGTTGAAATAGTTGTTAAGCTTTTCCCAGTCGCTCATGTCAGCCTCCTGAAATTTTACTTGAAATAGTGTTTTGGCACTGGCGGGTTTTTTGCGGGGTCCATGCTGTCAACACGGACTGCCTCAACCACACCCCGCCCTACCAGCGGACGCAACGCGTCGGCCAGTTTTTCAGCCACTTCCATTTCAAATACTTTGTGGCCACCGACGGAAATTGCAAAAAGTTTGCTGTACTTGTCGCGGGCAAAAGGATGATTGGTGGCATCACGCGTCCAGTTGATCATCGGGCCGTCGTTAACGCCGTGCGCTTCGGATGACTGGACGTAATATTCAAAATCGCGCAGCTGGCTGTGCAGGTCTGCCTTGATGGTGCCAAGCGCTTTTTTGACAGGCTTCAAAGCCTTGTCGGCGGTGTAGTGCAAGCCATTGTCATTAACAGCGCGTGCAAATTCCTCGGAGAGTTTTACGACGACGCGGGCTTTGAAAGATTGTGTCATGATTTTACCTCGGGGAAAAAGGCATTAAATAAATGGTCGGACTGAGAGGATTTGAACCTCCGACCCCTTGCACCCCATGCAAGTGCGCTACCAGGCTGCGCTACAGTCCGACACTGGCCGTTTTATAGCAAAAAGGCAGCAAAGCTGTAAAGGGGCGATTTGTGCTTGAAAATAAGCCTTTTCAGGCCTCAATCCCTGATTTTGCAAGGCTTTGGGCCGCCCTTGCGGGGGCCTGAGCAACCGCAGCTGCCGCATCAGGCCTGACAGCGGCCTTAAGAAAGGCACCCCTGAACTGCTGTGCGCGCCAAGACAAATAGTGGCGGTCTTCCGTATCCTGACGATATCCAGTCAGAAGTTGTTCGCGCACCTCGTCTTCGGGATGGCTGTCATTAATTATTTTGCCAAGCTCTGTGTTTCGCCACCACTTCCTGACGGGCTTGCCATAGGCTTCCCACAAAGTTTTTGGTCTGTCCTTGTAAATTTTGTCCTCAAGGCGTTTGGCTTGCTGCATTTTCATGCCCAACTTTTTCAAACCGGATGCTAGCTCGCCAGTTTCTCCCGTCAGCAGCGCGCCACCTCTGTCGCAAACGTTTTCATTGTAACGCGACACAACAGATCCGGCGTAACTGTCAAAAGCAATCAGTCCGGTGGCGAGACCCGCCACCGCAAAAAGCGGCGCTGAAAAGCTAATAGCCGCAGCAGCCACTGTGAAAGCGGCAAAGGCAAGGCCGCCAGCAAAAATACCCATCTGTCCGTTTTTGCGCGTATGTTCCAGTGCAAGGTGTGTCAGTTCGTGTCCGATAATCGCACGCATGGCCGCGGGTGTCATTTGCTCTGGCACGCGATCGCCAATCATAACGATGGGCTTTGACCCATCCGCTTTTGTCGCCGCACCGAAAATATAATCGTCTTGCTGTTTGCTTTCTACGCGTACCGCAACATCAGATGGATTTTTCTTGCTCCACACCTTGACCTTGTCGCCCACAATCACGATACGCGGTGGTGTATTAAACCCCGCCGTCGCACAGATTTTTTTATATTCATCGACAAACTGTGC
>JBEIPH010000253.1:0-2509 GCA_040377115.1 Micavibrio sp.
CTGGTTCGCCCACAAATTGTGTAAGCGGACCATAATGAATCCCACCCTTAAAAGTCAATATTTTTCTTAACTCGGGAAAAAGCCGCGGTTTTACCTCCGCGACCTTTTGCTGGTCCCCCTGTGTTCAATTCGACGGTGCGGCCGGATTAACCACGATCTGGATACGGTCAGCACCATGGATCTTTTGCTCGACCATAGCTCTCGAGATCGGCGCAAATTCAACTTCAAAGCTGACACCCGCGATAGTGACAGGAGTCTGCGCACCTTCTGAAAGTTGCACTTTTGCATTGAAAGCCGTCTGAATGCTTGCCTGCGCAAAAGCTTTGCAGCGTTCTGCATTCAACTCGAAATCAACAGCGCTGCAGTTGCGCAGGATATCATCATAAGCCTCGGTGATGGACTGCCTTACCGCAACCTCGACAAGGCTGGCGTTGCTTTCCTCTACATCATCGCGTGCTTTTTCTGGCGTGCAGGCGACTTCATCGCCGTAATCATTCGTATTATTTTCGCACACTTTTTTATCATAGCTATTTTTGCCGCCGAGCGCACTCAGCGCCATATTTCTTGCACCTGTCTCAATCGTGTAGCTTGCCTCGATGCTCAGCTCACTGAACTTAATCATGTCATTGCCACGATCATCGCTGAAACTTTGAGACTCTTTTGATGAGACTGAGTCACTGTCTATAATCACCCCGGCTTCCTGCACCACTGTATTCTCGTCAGCGCTAAAGCTGACAGCTGTATCCGTTTCGTCTTCAGGCTGATGGGATCCTTGATTGCTGCCGCAGGCTGCCGCCAAAAGAGCCCCCGCCATAACCAAACCGGCGCGGGCGAAAGTTAGAATTTTGCTTGCTTTGTTTTTCATGATGCTTGCTCCGAGAATAATTGTAATTCGCCGTTTAATTTACAGAATGCCGCTGATTAAGCAAGCAAAAGCTATATTGTCATTTGTTTTCAGTTGTTTAAATAAAGAATGGAGCGGGCGACGAGGGTCGAACTCGCGACATTTTGCTTGGGAAGCAAACGCTCTACCGCTGAGCTACGCCCGCTTGCGGCCTTTTCTATAGCGCAAGTACCCGACATTCGCCATACCGATTTATAACCTTTTGAAATCTCGGCAAAAGTGCTAAAACTCAAGGGCATTGATGCTGTTTTGAGTCGTCCCGCAATGGGCACCACCAGACTGGCAGCAACCTTATTCGATTGTTCCCTGAAGGAGATCCTTTGATGAAACTGTTTTCAAGCCTCTTTGCCGTGCTCTGCCTGTTGGCAGTTGCGGGCTGCACCGGGGCCAGCAGCAACGCCACCGTCAACGCGCTGAACAACGCACAGGCTGTCGGATCACCCTTCACCAAAAACCTGACCGTTGAATATCGCGCCTATGCGAACAACGAACAGCAAAAAACCATGGACTATGCCGACGCGCTGCATTTCGCACGCAAGGGCATGGCAACTGCCAGCGGCATCGTTGTGATGCCCGAAACGCTGGACGACTGGGATCTCAGCGACGCGAACATTGTTGAAATGACCGCCGGCCGTGCCGCACTGGTTGATGCACTCGAAGCTGGTGGCCGTGAAATGGCTGCTGACAAAGCTGCGATTGCTCAAGCCCGCTTTGACTGCTGGGCAGAACAGCAAGAAGAAAGCTGGAGCGCAAACGTACCTTGCAAAAACCAGTTTATGGATGCGCTTAAGCAGCTGCAGGCTGTTGTTGGCGAACGCCAGCCACCTGCCCCCGCACCAGAAGAATTCATGCCACCAGTTGCAGCCGTGCCAGACACCGGCACTGTTCCAGTTGAGCAGGCGATGTTCATCGTCTTCTTTGACTGGGATCGCAGCGACGTGACAGCTGGTGCCAACGACGTACTTGATGCGGTTAATGCCGAAATTGCCAACCGCAAAGACGTTAAAGGCATCGTTATCATCGGTCACACCGACAGCTCGGGTCCGACGGATTACAATGACAGACTGTCCATGCGCCGTGCAGAAGCTGTGCGCGCTGGCCTGATCTCTCGCGGTATCCCCGCCGAGATGGTCCGCATTGAAGCCCGCGGTGAATCTGACCTGCTGGTTAAAACAGCCGACAACGTACGCGAGCCTGCTAACCGCCGCGCACAAATCACGCTGGAATAATATCCAGTATAAAAGCCATACGGGAAGCGGCCGGACAAACATCCGGCCGTTTTCTTTTGGCGCAGACAGTCGTATGATGGTCTGGAAATACACTTGCCCTGAAAGATTGCGACATGGCCGAACATCTTTACACGCAGACAACTGCCGGGGTTACCGTATCGGTCATGCCTGCCTATCTTGATGACGAGTCATCGCCAGACAAAAACATTTATGTCTGGGCATACAAGGTACGCATCGAAAATCATGGCGACCACACCTTACAGCTGCGCAGCCGCCACTGGAAAATCACCGACGCCTATGGCCGCAGCCAAGAAGTACAAGGCCCCGGTGTTGTTGGCGAACAACCCGTGCTGAAACCTGGCGACAGTTTTGAATA
>JBEIPH010000145.1:0-4264 GCA_040377115.1 Micavibrio sp.
CCGCCCAAACAATTGCCTGTATTTCGTCTGGTTGACGGCATGCTCAAAGCCCTGCGCGATGACAACGAAGAAGTCGCCACGATGTTGATCAAACAAGCCACCAAGCGGCGTCTAAAGCTTGATGAGGATAGCCTGTGGCGCCTTGAGCTTGCCATGCTACCAAACCGGCACGAACATTTTGGTGCACTTTGTGTGCAGTGGTTTAAGCAAACATTCAACCGTGCCCCAAACGGACTGCTTGGCAAAGCGCTTGAATCTAATTGCGCCGGACTTGCTGCCGCTATCATGCAAGCTGGCGGGGACAGCAACATTCTTCTTTTTGAAAAAGATCACGATAAACTTGCCGCCGCCCTTAGCAGTGTCGAAAGATGGCGCGACCTGCATGGGATAACACCGCCATCCGGCTTGGGCTTTTACGATGGCGCCCACTATCAACCCGATTTGATCAAAACAATCACCACGCTTTTCAGGAAGTATGAACACAATATTTTTGGCTGGTCAGGAAACGTCATGGCGTTTAATGCCGCTGGCCTTTTTGAAACACCCGAAAGGCTGGCCAAATACATCAAACGCTGGGGCAACAATACTGAAACCCAGCCACTGCATGACCTGCTGCAGATGATCAAACTGCCCGACATGACCAATCCCGCAACCGACATTAAATCATGGGGCGACGCCGTCATTGAATGCGGTCCTTTGATGGCAAAGCTGGTCGCCTTTGCTGACCGCGTGCCCATGCCGGTGCGCAGTGTGGATGGCCGCAGCTGGTCGCTCAATGCCACACGCGCGGCCTGTGCGGAATTTGCCTATGCCCGCGGCGGCGAACATCTGGCACTGGCAACCCTTTGCATCACCAATGGCGTGACGGAGGAGCGTTTTGATAAAGCGCTTGATCTCCTCAAGCGCACCAAACACAAATCTTCCAATATTCCTGACATCACCATCGATGGCGCGCAATTTGATATGCCCCAGCATCGTTTTTACAAGTTGGCGGACAATGACATTCGCGGGTTGTTTCTGGGCGAGCTGACGGGATGCTGTCAATCTATCGGCGCGCATGGCGATCAATGCGCAACGCATGGGTTTTCATCCCCTGATGGTGGTTTTTATGTCGTTGAAGACAGCCGGGGACACATCGTTGGCCAATGCTGGGCTTGGCGCGGGGCGGCGGGCGAGCTGTGCTTTGACAGCCTTGAGCGCCTTGGTGACCGTGTATCAGATGGCCAGTGGCTGGCCCTGCTAAAAACCTTCGCAGATGAACTTAAAAAACAGCAAAACATTCACGATGTGAGCGCCCTGCACGTCGGGCTGGGCGGTAAAACACCCAAAAACCTCAGCCAGCATTTTAGCGCCAAGGCCGCCAGCCCCCGCGATTACACAGGATACCGTGATTCAACCTATCAGTTGCTGGTTTGTGATTTTAGCGTACGACCAACATCCGTGGATGGGCGGGGTTCGCGTAAAGCTGCGCGGTCGGGCGCGGGCTAAGCTCGGCAAACTCATCAAGCAAACGTGTCACAGCACTGGCGTAATCGCCGCCAAATGATGCGCTCTTTTTCAGTTTGTAATCATAGTTTGGCTGCCAGCGGAACTCGATGCCTTCTTGTTCTGACCAGCGTTGCAAAACAGCGCTGAGGTTTTCACCTTCGCTCACCTGCCAGTTACCGCTTGCCGGCATTTCGGATCCTGATTTCCAGCTTTCGGGCACAACGGGTGTTGAGGCCGCGACATCCTTGCTTGGTTCAGGTTCGCGGATCAAATCGGTTTCAAGGCTGGTTTTCATACGGTTCCACAGCGTTGAAGGCTTGGTGCGGCGCACTTCTACAGTTTCCGCTTGTTCAGGTTGGCTTTGCTCAGGTGCGCTCGCAACAGGTGGGGATGGCGGTGCGGGCGGTTCGCTTACTGCCACTGGCGTGGGCGGTGTGCCTTCAGCCAAAATCGCCTGAGCGGAGGGCATCTGGTGATCGCCTGCTTTTTTGATGTGGATCACGTGACCGTCTTTGAGGTCATAGGCCATGCCAACGCTTGACAGCATGGCGCGCGCAACATCCGGCCAAGGTTGACCACCTTGCCATGACACAATTTCACCCGCATCAACCTCGGGTGCAAAAGACACCTGATGATCAGACGGTACGATTTGTTGCAGGGCAATCGCCAGCGGCAGGTCGCTGCCAAAACCGGTGACCACACTGGCATCGTTGTTCATGCTGTCGGCCATTTCAACAGGGGCGGTGGTAATTTGCGCATCGGTCAATGGCACGGGGGCTTCAATCGGTGCTGGTCCAACTGGCACCGCTTCGACTGCGTCAACTTTATGCGCGGGCATGTCGCCTTCTTCGGTATGGCGAATAACATCACCCGTGCTGGCCACACCGCCACCGCGCATTTCAAATCCGGCCTGCGCCATCACGGGCAAAACCAGCAGCAAGGCGGTCATCAAAACAGGTGTGGCGCGACGCATGGGCAAAGAATCCTTATATGGGTGAAAATCACCTTGGCAAAATACACGTGAAAGCGTGGCCAGCGCAACGCTGCGTGGCCTCGGGGTAAATTCCTTTGAAAATCATAATGTTGTCATAATATATATTCATTTGACATAACCTATTAAATTTGATAGGTTTTAGGCCAGTTTTAGCCCCTCTTTGGCACCAACAAGGAATCATCACAATGGCTCTCGTGACAGGAACTGCCCCAACGGTATTGGATAACGACAAACCGCTGGGCCAACAAATCAACTGGGCAGATGTCGCGCAAAAACTTCAGAATGCGTTTGATCTTGCCAGCAAGCGCAGCAACGACCGCTATTGTTCCATTGAAATTCAAGCACAGTCTTGCATCGCCATGGGTGGACTTGCACAGGCCCTTGAAACCATCGTCAAGCGTCAAGAAACCGAACTGGGCCGCGGCACACGCATCGGCAACAAATAATCGGAGAATGAAGATATGGGCACAGCATTGATCGGCGAACAAATCGACTGGGCGGATATCGCCAGCAAGCTGAAAAGCGCTTTTGATCAATCAAACGCGCGCCGTACAACTGACGGGGTTAGTTCTGAGGCAAGATCACAAGCTGCTGTTGCCATGGGCCAAATTGCCAGTGCTCTGGTTGAAATTTCCGCCGAACAACGTGCGGCACTTAAACACCAACGTGATCTGGCACGTGAACAACCAGGCTTCGGCAAACCAAGAAGTTAGTCGCGATTATTCCGAGCCTGTATCGCGCAGGCGACGCCTGCGTGTCCAGATCCAGGCGGGACGATAAGCGCCCACCAGCCAGAAGCGAAATGATCTAAGGGCCGATGAAAACGACAGGCCCTTGCGCTCCAAAATCCAGAAAAATATCAAAATGCTGAGCATCAGCATCAGGGTCCACAACCGCGCGTGTACCAACACCAACACCACAAAGAACCCGGCCCGTGCATCAAACTGGAAAAAGCGCACCGGCTTCATCGAATTGCGCCAGTGCCAATAACGGACGTTTTCTTCCTCGCGCGCCATCAGGCGTCATCTCCGTCTTTTTTACGCTCGGCCAGCTGGTTTTTGGCAGCTTCGGTTGCAGCCTTCGTACCTTGCTCGTAAATAAGATAGAAGCGTTTTTCAATCAAACCCGCCTCCAGCGCGTCGCGCGCGGATTTTTCCATCGTCTTGCCGTTCTTTTCAACCATCAGCATCAGCTCGTAAGGCCAGCGGTCAAAGGTCATGTTCAGCAGACGTTCGCGGATTTCCTCGTTAAACACCATGTATTCGCGCAGCGCAATGCGCCCGCCGCCAATTTTTGGCACCAGTGTTTGCGTCACAATCAAGCGTACTGTTTCCATCAGCGAATAGGCGCGCTCGGAACGCTCGGAAGGCTCGAACGTTGACACCATGCGTCGAATGGTTGCCGCCACACCGGTGGTATGCACCGTCGCATAAACGGTATGGCCTGTTTGGGCGGCTTCGATAGCGGCGTTGATCGTTTCACGGTCACGGGCCTCACCCACCATGATGATTTCAGGTTTGCGGCGCAGGGCGTTGCGCACCCCGGCAGCAAAGGTTGGCAGGTGGCGCGGAATTTCTGTCTGTGCCACCAGCGATCGGCGCGAGGTGATTGTGTCGTAAGTAAATTCAATTGGCGCTTCGTAGGTCAACATCTTGCCACAACCATGCGTGCTTTCAATCAGCATGCGGTTGCCCGCCGCCAGCAAGGTTGATTTACCCGAGCCAGTTGGCCCCGTGACCAGTACAATCCCCTGACGCGGTTTCCACGCATCGATGATCTGGC
>JBEIPH010000246.1:0-2637 GCA_040377115.1 Micavibrio sp.
CAGTTTCTTCGCAATAGCCGTAAGATTCATCGTCGATCTTTTCCAGCGCCGCGTTGATTTTTGAAATCAGCTTGCGTTCACGGTCGCGCGCGCGCAGTTCAAGCGCATGATCGGTTTCAAGCGAAGCGCGATCGGCCAGATCTGGCTTTTGCAGGTTGTCTTCCTGCATTTCGCGGATGGTGTGCGTGGATTCATCCAGTAGTTCCTGGCGCCAGCGCAAAAGCTTCTGGCGGAAATATTCCAGCATGACCGGATTCATGAATTTTTCTTTTTCACCGGGTTTGTAATCCGGCGGCAGAATGGTCAGCGATGTTTCAGGCAAGGAGCTCATTGGCGAATCCTTCGTCGTTGTCATCAATAAATTGGACGGGAGGAGTATACGGCAAGCGGCAAGGCCACGCAAAGGGTGGAAATTACCCTATTTACGGGAAAACTTGGCCAGTTCCACCTGCACCCGCAGGTCTATTTCATCCAGCACCGCGCGTAATTTGGGGTCCATGACCTCGTCGCGCTGGCTGTTGACCATCTGGCTGAGCTGATTAAGCCGGCTTTGTGGAACCCCGCCCATCAAAAGATCCATTTTGATTTGATCAAGCGCATCAAGCAGCATAATACCGCGCTTTTTTGCACGTTTTGCAGCTTCTTCCGGATTGTTTGCGGCACCTTGCAATGCCAGCAGGGCATCAAGCGAACCAAGCGGCGCCGCACCGCCAACCGCTGCCTGTGAAGATACTTCATCGGTCCCGCCGATCAGATCGCTAAAGCCACTGGCACCAGCGGGTGCTTTACCGCCTGTCTTGCCGGGGCCTTTTGGTCCTGTCGTTTTATTGGGGCCGTCAATTTTCATGTCTATATTATAGTCACCGTTTTAAAGACAAACCAATCGGCAATATTTGCCCCTTTGTCAGCCCCTTGCGCATTTATCGCAATTCCTGACAAGCTGAGCCTACGCAGGGATGCAAATTAAATCAATAATATCAATTGCTTAGGTTGATATTTGGCGGCTGGCACGCTTCTCGCAGCAGTTATTCATGGAAAAAACCCTGGGAGGGGATGAACCATGACTGCTTATACCTTTTTTACATCGCGTCTTTTGACTGTCTTGGCTGTGATGCTGTGCATGACCGTTGGCCTGAACAGCACGGCAGATGCCGCCAAGAATACCAAGGTCAACACAAACCTTGGCACCACGCGTATTAAAGACGTTGTCGATTTCGAAGGCGTGCGTGACAACATGCTGGTCGGCTATGGCCTTGTCGTCGGCTTGAACGGCACGGGTGACACGCTCAACAACTCGCCTTTCACACAACAAAGCATCATCGGGATGTTGGACCGTGTTGGTGTGAACGTACGCGATGAAAAACTCAATACCAAAAACATTGCAGCCGTTATGGTCACCGCAACCTTGCCACCTTTCACCAATCAGGGTGCACGCATCGATGTATCGGTTTCAGCCCTTGGCGATTCAAAAAGTCTGCAGGGCGGTACACTGCTGGTTACACCCTTGCTTGGTGCTGACAGTCAGGTTTATGCCGTGGCCCAAGGTCCCGTTTCCGTTTCAGGCTTCACCGCTGAAGGCGAAGCAGGATCGGTTACCAAAAACACGCCAACAGGCGGCCGTATTGCTAACGGCGCGATTGTTGAACGTGAAATCCCCTTCAAGCTAAGCGATATGGGCTCGCTGCGTTTGTCGCTGCGCAATCCTGATTTTACCACGGCTCGTCGTATTGCCAGCGCCATCAACCAGCATCTGGATTACCCCGCTGCCGAAGCACAAAACCCCTCGTCGGTTGAAATCAAAGTACCACCTGGATACCAAGCCGGTCTGGTTAACTTGATGACGGATGTCGAACAACTGCGCATCACGCCAGACCAACTGGCCCGTGTGGTGATTGATGAAAAATCTGGCGTGATTGTCATGGGTAAAGATGTGCGTATCTCAACCGTTGCGATTGCGCAGGGCAACCTGACCATCCGCATCACCGAAACACCGCAGGTCAGCCAGCCCCAAGCTTTTGCGCAGCAAGGTCAGACCGTGGTTGTGCCACGTACAGACGTTCAGGTTGACCAAGATGGCGACAACAAGATCACCGTGCTGGCCGAAGGTATCTCGCTGCAAGAGCTGGTTGAAAACCTCAACGCCCTTGGCGTTGGCCCGCGCGATATCATCAGCATCCTGCAATCGATCAAAGCCTCGGGCGCCCTGCAGGCAGAAATCGAGGTGATGTGATGATGTCGGCAGATTTGACCATGCCCATGCTGGCAGCCCAGCAAAACAGCGCAAGCAAGACGGCAAAGCTTCCCCCCCAACAAAGCCAAGCCATTGAAAAAACAGCAAAAGAATACGAAGGCATGTTTGTTGCAGAGATGTTATCGCACATGTTTTCGGGCGTGGAAGTAGACCCCATGTTCGGCGGTGGCCAAGGCGAGGAAATGTTCCGCAGCTTGCTGGTCCAAGAATATGGCAAACAGATTTCACAAGGCCCCGGCCTCGGCCTGGGTAACGAGATCAAGCGGATGATGATCGAACTGCAGCAAAGCTGATCGATCATCTGAGGAAAAACGGTAAAGAAAGGGAAACCACCATGACAACAAATCTTAAAAACAAAGAGACCACCACTGCCACCTCAAGCGTCA
>JBEIPH010000095.1:0-5147 GCA_040377115.1 Micavibrio sp.
AAGTTATTGGCATCATAAGTTGCCTGTCCATCAACCCCCGTCACCTTTGGTAGAGGTGGGAAGTAATCAACGCTGATGTCGTGAAAATCAATGACACCGCCCAGCTTTTCAATGCTTACAGCGCCCGTTGCCTCATCGCGTATCAGGGCCATATCAAGCGTAGCTTTGTCGGCAATGCCTTTTGAAAGATTGGTGGTTACCCAACTTTGCGCATCGGGCGCCAGTTTCGGTGTCCAGTAATGGCGCAGTTCGTCCATCGGCATGGCCAGCAATTCGGCCTGCAGGGCCACATGTCGCTGTCCTTCTTTACGCTCAAGCCGCCCTGTCGCGGCCAGTTGTGGGCCGCCGAAATTGATGCGCAGCTTATCAACCGACAGCCTGCCTGTTGAAATATCGCCGTTTCCTCCGACAACCAACCCCTTGATGGACAGCGGTTTGGTAAAATAGTCGCGAAATGAAGCTTCGCCTTCCTCGGTCCCGATCAAGTAAGCAAAGTTCCGTGCATTTAAATCACGGTCAAAAATCATCGCCACGCGGCCCTTGAAGGGCAGCTTGATGGCGGCCAGATCAGCCATCTTTTCACTGCCCATCGCGATAATATCCGGACGAACGCCGCTGAAAAACAGATCGGCACGCGTGGCTGCTATTTTCCAGTCGTGATCGATACGAAGGCGCACGATTGCCGCATCACCACTTTGCTCAGACGCAAAGCCTGCCTTAAAAACAATATCAGCCACCAAGCCCTGACGTTTGCGGGCAAAGATCATTTCGCTTTGCTCAAAACGCCATTTAACGCCCATTTGATTGTCTTCGTATAAAACGGCAGCGTCCTTGATTTGAATGCGCGAAAGCCCTGCCAGCAAATCATTTGATTTGCGTTGCTTTGTTTGCGCCAAGGCATCCGCCAGCGTCTTTTGGGTAAACGTAGACGTATAATTCTGGTTGGCGGCAGGTTTTTCTGTGGTTTCTTCCCAGGCGTTTTCTACAGCTGCCTGACTTCCCAGGTTCTGGCTGTTGCCTATCTTGAGCGATATCTGACCATCAAGCGTGCGCGTCAGCCCCAGAGCAGGGCCGCTTAGCATGACCTCGCGCGGGCGCAAACGCCCCAGCAACAATGCGCGTTTAGACAATGTCACCGTCAGCCGCGGAATAACAATCACAGGCGTGCCGTCTGTGCGGTTGACCGTTATATCGCTCATCGCCAGCAAGAACGGGTCAAAATCGCCACCCCACACAACGTCTGTGCGGGCAATATCAAATGTAAATCCGTTTTGATATTCGGCAAACGCGCGCTCAGCTCGGCTGGTCAGAAAATCGACCCTCAGCGGCCCTTCCTTGAGCCGCAGCATAAGCGCGATACCCGCCGCAAGAAAGACAAACGCCAGAACGCTGAAAACTTCCAGCGTAATCAGCAAGCCTTTGGCAAAATGATAAAGTGCGGGTTTGGACATCGGGGCAGTGGTCAGGGGCCTAAAACAACAGTTTCTGATTATAAACCGAACAACAGCCTATACCCTAGAAATGTGACGCCGGATTATGGTACACGATCAAAAAAATCGGCAATAAATCCATTGCTTGCCCCGTCATGAAGGGCCGGTATATGCCCAGCACGTGCACACATGTGCAACGCAAGGTCGGGCACCAGTGATTGCAGGTCCTTGATTTCAGATGGCGTGCATAAATCAGAGATCTCACCCGCCACCAAGGCCAAGGGTACCCCAAGCGCCTTGATCCCATCGCCAAGATCAATTGTTTGTGTCAATGCATGGCGCGCAAAAGCAATCGCCCTTGCGTCGTAATGAAAAGACCACCCGCCTGGCACAGCAATCATCTGGCAGTCTGAAAAACGCTGCCAGACATGATCAGGCACATCACCAAGCGGCAGGTTCAAACGCACAAGAGCGCGATAACCTTGCCGGTCAGGCAGAACAGGATTGGTATCAACGATGTAAGACGCAATACGCGCAAGTGCCGCCGCATTCGGGCGATGCGTGATATCAACAAGCACCACGGCCTTTAATCGGCCTTGGGCTTGGCCTTTTGCAGCCATCACCATCGCAATCAAGCCACCCATCGAGCAGCCAACCCAATAAACAGATTGTTGCGCATGCTGGTCAATCAGGGCAGAGAAAACATCTGCGTAAACATCAAGCGTGTAGTCTTCTGCGCGTTCAAGCCAGCTGCTGTCCCCGCGCCCGGGTGCATCCACACACCAGACATCATATCCATGCGCGGAAAGAAAAACCGCCATATCATCAAAATCGCGTTTTTGTCGCGTCAGCCCATGCACGGCAATCACCAATCCGCGCTTTGGTTTGCCTGTTGCCGCTGGATAGACCAGCATCCCCAAACGGCAGTTAAAGCCCAGCCCCGCAATATCGACATGGCGCAACACCGCCCCATCTGGCGGCAAGGGATGATCATTTGGGTTTTTATTTTTCATACTGCAAAAATCCGCACTGTTTTATGCCCCTTTCATCATAGGTCGGGCCAGCACTTTGGGCTATAACGAAATCATGTTTTCAAAGCGCTTTTCCATGACCGTTTTATGCCTGCTGGCAATCGGCTTGCCTGCCCTTGGTGGCTGCTCGAACAACGAGGCGTGGCGCAATTTTATGTTTGAGCCTGACTACACGCTTTCAGGCATGCAAAATGATCCCGCCGCCGCACAAAACCTGCAAGAATTTTTTGAAGATGACGTTGCGGCAATCCCAGCGCCGGAAAACGACAAGATCGAAAAAGAATATGCGGTCAGCCAACAAAACGAGCTAAAAGCCCGCCTGCTTGAAAAACTTCACGCCGAAGGTTATTTCGACGCACAGGTAAAATATATCGCAGGCAAGGAACCTTGGCAGGGTGATTTCAGCGTCAGTCCGGGTACGCGCTATCGCCTTGGCAAAATTACCTTGCGCGGTGCTAAACCTGATGCTGAACAAAAGAAAATAATCGCAACACTGGATAAATTCAAAAACCAGCCTGTCGTTGCAGAAGAAATCCTGCTGGCGCTGGCCGAGGTCAGCAAGCAGCTTGATGAAAAATCATGCCGTTTTGGCCTGTCTGTCGAACATGCCGTTTATCTTGACCGTGGTGCAAAAACGGCAGAACTCGAACTGACCTTTTCTGCCGGCCGCAAAGCAAAAATGGGCAAGGTTACCTTTAAAGGGCAAAAGACAGTCAAAGACAGCTATCTCGAAAAACTGGTTAACTGGCAAGAAGGCGATTGTTATCAAAACCGCACTGTCGAAGACTTGCGCGGCGCCCTGTTTCAAAGCGGTCTTTTCAGCAGCGTCACCCTTGACCTGCCACGCCAGCCTGCACGCGATGGGCGCGTTGACGTCAATGTGACTGTGGCCGAGCGCGCACATCGCAGTATTAATGCCGGCGTGACCTATTACAGCGATGAAGGCCCCGGGCTTTCCCTCGGTTGGCGGCACCGCAACCTGTTGGGTGGGGCTGAACTATTAGAAGCCACCTTAAAACTTTCGGCAATCCAGCAAAGCCTGCAAGGGCGCTTAACGTCGCCATTTTTCCTGCGCCGTGACCAGAAAATTTCCGCCACTGCCGAAATCGCCAACGAAGAAACCGATGCCTATGACCGCCGCGCGATTGAAACCGGCGTTGCGGTAACACGCCAGATCAACAAACGCCTCAGCCTTGGCACTGGCATCAATCTCTCCTTCAGCCGCACAGATGACAATGCCACGCTGCAAACCGAAAACTTTGGCCTGATCTCGTTCCCCCAAACAATGACCTATGACAGCCGCAACAACCTGCTGGACCCCAAGCGCGGCTGGTTTATCGAGGCAAATGCCGAACCTTTTATAAACACGCTTGGTTCCGCCAGCCCCTTTGTGCGTGTGGGCGGCACTGTGCGCCGCTACCAACCTGTTGGGGATGATACGGTTATCGCCGCCCGGGCCAAAGTTGGCAGTATTCAGGGCGCCAGCCTGACCGACGTCCCTGCAGCAGAACGTTTTTATGCGGGTGGCAGCGGATCTGTCCGCGGATTTGGCTATCAGGATATCGGGCCCGAACGCAATGGTGACCCCACAGGTGGCCGTGGTCTGGCCGAAGGCAGCGTTGAAGTACGCCACCGCATCAACGAAGATTACGGCGTGGTGGCGTTTGTCGATGCCGGATCGCTGAGCGAAGACAGCGCCCCCGATTTTTCCGATGTCGCCGTTGGTGGTGGCGTTGGCCTGCGTTACTACACAGCCGTTGGCCCTGTGCGATTTGATATTGCCGCACCATTAAATGACAACGACGTAACAGCAGACCCCGTACAATTTTATATCAGTCTGGGGCAATCGTTTTGATGATGTTAGGCAAGCTCATCCCCCGTTATGCTCACTTGCCCTTCGCCTTGCGCGTGCTTGCTGCAATTGGCTCGGGCCTGCTTGCCTTGCTTTTGTTGTCATTTTTACTGCTCACGCTGGCAACGCTATGGGTTAACAATACCGAACGTGGACAGGCATGGCTTGGCGAAGTACTGACAGGGCTTAGCCCCGCTTCTGGCGTTACAATTGATATTTCGGGCCTGCGCGCCACCGGCCCCGCCCATATTAAAATGGGCCGCCTAGAAGCACGCCACAATGAACACGTCTTTTTGCGCATTGACGACGCTGTTTTCTCTTTCTCTCTGGCAACGCTGGCAGAACGCCAACCTGTGCTTGCCCTTTCCGTCAGCAGGGTGGAGATAAACACAGACCTTATTCCGGATACAACTGAGCCAAACAGCAAAACAACTTTTTTCCAGACACCTGATATTACAGCGCTGCCTTTTGACAGCCTGCGGATTTCAGCCGCCCATATTGAAAGCCTGATCGTTACATCCGCTGGCAGCCGTTCGGTTTATGCCCCGCACCTGAGCGCTTTTTTGCTCCGTCAGGGCAACTTGCTGGATATAACAGCCACGCTTGAAGACACGGCACATGACCTTGGGCGTCTGCATCTTGCCGCCAGCTTGCAAAGCACGCAAAATCTGGCCGTTTATCTGCACAGGCTGTCATTTTTTGCACCCACCGCGTCTGCTGTTTTCACGGGTCAACTGCATTGGCCTGATTTCCAGCCAGATGACAAAATCATTGGCCTTGTTAACGGGGTGGCTTTAGAAGAAAACGGCCTTGATCCTGTTTTTGTTGATGCAC
>JBEIPH010000230.1:0-3028 GCA_040377115.1 Micavibrio sp.
CTGGGCCAGCCCGTGCCGGAATCAAACTTTGATGTCGATTGAAACAATGGCAAGCCACAGCCCGCACAGGCAAATGTGCCGTCACGGCTCTCTTTGAGCAAGCTGCTTGTGAAGGGGGCTTCGGTACCCTCTTTGCGCAAAACATCATACTGTTGCGCCGTCAGTCTTTCTTTCCATTCTTTGTCTGTCAGTTGCATTTTTTCAACTCCGCTGGCGGCAAAAACCTTTGTTGGACAGAGATAGGGCGCCAGCGCCATAACCCCAATACCGTAAAAGGCCCATTGCAGAAATTTTCTGCGCCGGACGGCATTGGTCGGCGGCACGCTGTTGATCATGATGTATTCCTTCTCGCTGGATAATGGCGGTGGTTTGCCTTAAGATGACGCGCAAATGCTCTCTTACACAGGTATTCTCTGGCATAGTGCAAATGGTTACACCGGCTGAAAACCCTATTGATAAATATGCCGAACTGACGGCGCTCTTCCGTGCCGGACTGGCGGGGGATGGGGTAGCCTACGGTCAGTTCTTACAAAAAACCACGCTGATTTTACGCCGCATGCTGGGGAAGAAGCTGCCCCCCTCGGATGTTGAAGACGTGGTGCAGGATATTCTAATCTCGCTACACAAGGCCCGGCACACCCATGATGGCCAGCGCCCTTTGATGCCCTGGGTTTTTGCCATCGCGCGGTTTCGCTTGAATGACTATTTACGCAAAGCCTATAGCCGCGCCGGGCATGAAGTCTATGTTGCCAACATTGAAGAAAATGCGGCAGCAGATGTAACCGAAACTTATAGAGAAGACGAATCTATTGGTGAGCTTCTGCAAGACCTTCCCGAGCGGCAAAAGCGCATTTTAACGCTGCTCTATCTCGAGGGACATACGGCGAAAGAGGCGGGCAGGCTTCTGGACATGGGGGAATCCGCCATCAAGGTCGCCGCTCACCGCGCCATCAAGAAGATACGGGAAAGGTTAGGGGGCTGACGCTATGAACACACAGGACTTGATCGCACAACTAATCCAAAAAGCGCCGCAAAAGACGCCTTTACGCGGGCCTGTCTGGCTTGCCGCGCAGCTTGTCTTGGTGCTGGCAGCCTACGGCTTGACGGCACAGTTTTTCTTAGGCTTGCGCCCTGATATTGTTGCGCAGCTCAGCCGCTTGGCCTTCAGCGCAGAAATCGTGCTGCTCGTCCTTTTGATTTTTTCCAGCTTGGCCGCCGCGATCATGGCGATGTACCCCGATGCATTGCAGAAGGCCTATGTTCTTAAAATCCCCTATGTTGTGTTTACCTTGCTGGCCGGCTTTATTTTTCTGCAGTGGGCTGTTATGCCGCCGGATGCGGGCGCGGTTTTGCCCGTGACAGGTTCACATGGGATGGAATGCGCGCTGTGCATCGGGGCGGTTGCGCTTATTCCCGCAGCACTGCTCTTTTTTCTGATCCGCCAAGGCGCCAGCGTCGCCCCGCTTCAGGCGGGATCCTTCGCCGTGCTGGCAGCGGCAGGGGTCGGTGGCCCCACCCTGCGTCTGGCGGAAGCCAACGATTCGTTGCTCCACCTCGCCGTCTGGCACTACGTGCCGACGCTGATTTTCGCCATCATCGGCGCGGTCGCGGGGAAATGGCTGCTGAAATGGTGAAAAAACCCATATTTTTCAAACCCTCTAAAACGATGTAACGACTGCGCCACTCCGCACGAATAGGCATGTATAAGGCTTTCTTCAAAGCCGGCTATACGAATTGCAAAACCTGGGTCCACCTTTTAAAGGGAAAAGACCATGACCGTCCGTGCGCCAGGAGAAGAATGCCTCACCAAAACACAAGAAGCGCAACGCGCTTTTCGGCAAAAGCTCGTGGAACGGGATGGCGTGCCGTCGTTGGGCAAGGGGCCTGATGCGTTGAAGAACAATGCCGTGGCCGGCGCGCTGCTGCCCCAAGCCATCCAGCCCGTTGAGAACACCAACCAGCCGGTTGCCACCGCAGGCGCGCGCACGGGCACGACGATCAACATAGTGGTCTGAGCGCAGGCAAGTGATTTTCATAGCCACGCGCGTCTTCTGATAGCCGGGAGAAGACCTGATTCCCCTCTAATTAAAAGCATACCGAGGCTTGAATATTTTCAAATCGCCCTATGTCTGTGGCTGCAGGCTCGTCGAGCCGTGCATAAAACTCAAAAGGAAACCCCCGATGAAAAATATTGTTGAAACTGCGATTGAAGCAGGCACTTTTGGTACGCTCGTCGCCGCCGTTAAAGCGGCAGACCTGGTGGGCACCCTCAGCGGTCCTGGCCCCTTTACTGTTTTTGCCCCCACCGAAGAGGCTTTTAAAAACCTGCCCGAAGGCACCGTCGATATGCTGCTGAAGCCAGAAAACAAAGACAAGCTGGTGTCGGTATTGACCTATCACGTGGTCAGCGGCAAAGCGAATGCAGCGGCCGTGACCGGTCAAAAAGAATGGAAAACCGTTGAAGGTTCACCCGTCACCATCACCACCGGCGCCGATGTGAAAATTCAAAACGCCAAAATCATCAAAACCGACATTGAATGCTCGAACGGCATTATCCATGTCATCGACCAGGTCATCCTGCCACCAGCGCTCGCTGAGAAAAAAGCCGCCTAAGCTATAGATAAGACCAAAAAGAACAGGGGGGTTTTATGCCCCCCCTGTTTTTGCGTGTTGGAAAATTGATAAATGGATTGCTCAAGAATAATAGGTAGGCGATATCCGCAACATATTAGAAAAACTTGCCTATCGTCGAATCAGAAAATTGAAGCACCTACCAACCACCCATGTTGAACAGCTTTTCTCGCCGCGTTTTGCCTGTGGCGGTCAACGAACTCATTCAGCATAAGGCGTCTTCTTCAATCACGCCTCATGGTCTGCTGCGCATTCCCTTCGTCTCCCCTCAATCTTCTCAAGTTCCTTTTGCAATTCAGCAATAGGATCCCAATCCTGATAGTGCTTATCGGGGATACCGTATTCACTCCTTAGTTTTTATACTAATTAATAAGCCTTAAGCCCAAACCCAGCATAC
>JBEIPH010000166.1:0-3974 GCA_040377115.1 Micavibrio sp.
GACGGCTTCAGGCGATTAGTTATTCAAGCTCACCGTGTCCTTATTAGACAACAAATGATCATCAAATCGCCCGTTGCGCAAAAAATTTACCGCCTGCTTTATAACAATCGGATTATTCATCATAAACACATGGGTTGCGTGCACAACGATGTGGTCTTTCATTTTTGGCAGTTTGGTTTTATTAACTGCAACCTTGCCATCATCTTGCCCCGGTATCAGCAACAATGAAGAAATCGGGTCTATCGATATATCACCCGCAATAACGCCAACTTCGTAATCTGGCGTGTGTATTTTGCGCCCCGTGCGAAGCTCCATGCCGGCTGGTCCAAAATGCTGCTTGTACATTTCGTATTCGGCCAGATAGTCGGCAACCTCGCTGCCCTGATTTGGCGTGCCAATCATGACCACACGCCCCAAATCTGCAGGCCTGTGCTTGCGTATATAACTGTCAGCAAGCAACCCGCCCATAGAATAGCCAATAAAATGCAACTGGCCACCCTCGGGCGTTTTAACATCCTTCAGCTGGTCGTGAATGTCATTGGTTAATTCAACAATCGATTTTTTTCGTGATGCGTAACTGATATTAACCGTGCGATAGCCCTGAAATCGCAAATAGGTTTCAAGCGGCCGCATCGTTACGGCGCTGCGCCCCATTCCATGCAGTAAAACAACTGTATCTTTTTTGTTATCTGCCTGTGCAGGCACAGCCATGGTCAGGCAGGCAATAAATACGCCAATGATATACCAGACCGCTCTGCGCAATAGAGCCTCCTTAGGCTTGGCCCGCTGCACGTTTTTGCAAGGTGACGTAGTCGGTTTTGCCTGTACCCAAAACGGGCAGGCTGTCGATCACCTCGATACGGCGCGGCACGGCAAGTTCTGCATCTCCGCGCGCACGGCCCGCCTGTACCAGTTTTTCAATGGCTGCATCGGCACGATCCGTAAACAAGACCAAAGCTTCGCCCTTTTTGTTATCAGGTATGCTGACGACCGCATGGCGATTTTCAGGATAAGCCGCCATGGCAATGGCTTCGGCCACTGTCAGCGACACCATCTCGCCGCCAATTTTGGCAAAGCGTTTGGCGCGGCCACGAATGGTGATATATCCATCGCGATCGATATCAACAATATCGCCTGTATCATACCAGCCGCCTTCGGGTGCTTGGATAATCCCTGGCATGTTTGAAAGCAGATAGCCCTTCATAATATTGGGGCCTTTGACACGCAACATGCCACCTGCGTCAATACCAGGCACAGGTTCCAGACGATGGGAAATACCCGGAAGCAAACAGCCAACAGTACCCGCCTTGTATTGCATAGGTGTGTTGGTGGCAAGCACGGGGGCGGTTTCAGTCGCGCCATACCCTTCAAACACCCGCACGCCGTATTTTTCCGAGTAAATGCGGCGCGTTTCGTCTTTCAGCTTTTCAGCACCGGCAAAAATATAGCGTACAGAATAAAAATCATACGGATGCGCAAAGCGTGCATAACCAGAAAGGAATGTATCCGTGCCAAACAGGATCGTGGCGTTCAGATCATAGGTCAGCACAGGTACAATCCTGTAATGCAGCGGCGATGGATAAAAGAATGTAGGTATACCAGACAGCAGCGGTAAAATGGTACCCGCCGTCAAACCAAAGGAATGGAACACAGGCAGTGCGTTAAACACACGGTCTGTCGGACCAAAATCAACACGCGCGGCAAGCTGACAGCGATTAGCCTGAATGTTGACATGGCTTAGCACAACGCCTTTGGGCAGACCTTCAGACCCCGATGTAAACAAGATGACGGCAGCGTCTTCGGGGTCTTTGCGTTCATGGGCAAAATAATACCAACCAGCCGGCCACAACGACACCGCAAGCCCGAACAGTTTGTCAACAATACCTATCTTTTCAGCCAGATCTTCAAGGTAGACAACTTCAATGCCGTGCTCTCTCAGCGTATTAATCACATTAGATAGCTTGCCAAGTTCAACAAATCGACGCGAGCTGATGACGCGCGTTATTTTTGCTGTCGTGCAGGCAGACAGGATGCTTGCCGCCCCCGACGAGAAGTTAAGCATGGCAGGCACCGCCCCCTGCGATTGCAAGGCAAAAAAGGTAACGATACAAGCCGCACTGTTTGGCAACATGATGCCAACGGGCTTTTGCACATCCGCGTTTTGCATCAACACACGCCCAAGCACGATGCTTTTCGTCAGCAGTTGACGATAGCCAAGCGGTTTGCGCTGGATGTCATCGACAACCTTATGCCCCATGCCATGTATATGGGCCGCATCAAGCAAGCCTTGGAAAAGGGTTTGTCTGTATTCAGAACTGGCGAAGATCATTTCCGCCATCAGATCATAAAGCGCGCGGCTCATAGCGGCCCTGCGCGCACGACCCTTAAAGCTTTCATCAACATCCAGCCGCCGCGGTGGCAAAATCCTCAGCACCACGCGCGGGAACCAGCGGGTGCGCACTTTACCCCGCAGGCGTGAAAATGGCGTGTATTGCGCGCCATCGATGCGCACAGGCACAATTACGGCATCGGCCTTGTCTGCTATCATGCCGGGGCCTTCGTATACCTTCATCAAAGCACCGGTGACGGTAATGCGACCTTCAGGGAAAATAACCAGACGTTCGCCTTTTTTCACTTCGGCGATCAGGCTTTTGGTGGCCATCGGGTTTGTGGGGTCAACCGCAAAGGCCCGCACAAAACCAAGCAACGGTTTAACCCACCACGCCTGCGCAATATGGGTGTTGATGGCAAAAACCGGCCTGTCTGGTAAAAATGCCGCCAACAACACTGCATCCAAAAAAGACAGGTGGTTTGCAACAATCAGGCAACGCTCGCCCGCGGGGGGCATATTATCAAGCCCCTCAACCCGCACGTCATAGAGCTTTTGAAGAACAAAGCGGACAATTTTTGCAAACATATTTAGCCCTCCTGCTCAAGTCGGATTGCGCGACGCGCGGCAACAACGCGGCGCACGATAAACGTAACCGGTATATTCAACACGGCGATGCACAGAAAAATATCAACAACCGAAAGACCAAAGCCGGTCAAAATGCCCATCGCCACACTGCCAAGGACCATAAACATGGCATTGATGATATTGTTTGCAGCCACTGTTCTGGCGCGGCTGCCCGCATCTGTCCGCGTCTGCATAATCGCATAGAGCGGCACAATATAAACACCACCAGCCATAGCCAGCGCCAGCACACCCAGCATACTGGGCCAATAAGCAGGCGTTGCCAAAACAGCGAAGGCATTTTGCGTTACCTCAACCGAGCTTGCGACCGCGGGCGAGAAAAACCACACAGTTAGAATAGACGCCGTCATGGCGCTGGCGGCGACAGGCACGTAAATGCCGCTGATCTTGCCACGCAACAGACGGTTGCACAGCACAGACCCAAGCGCTATCCCCACCGAGAATAACACCAGCAGCAAGGTGACAACGCTTTCATCACCACGCAACACATCACGGGCAAATACCGGAAACTGCGCCAGAAAAACAAAACCAACCAGCCAGAACCACGAAATCCCGATAATCGAAAGATAGACATCACGATTGCCGCGGACTGATAACATGATTGTCCATGTTGCACGCACAATGTTCCAGTCAACCTTGGGCAAAGGCATGCGCGGCATGGCTGATGGAATACGCAGGGCAGAACAAAAACCGATACCTGCCGCCGCCAGCAAGAGGACACTAACCCAAAGCCCCCCGCCAGGCGTCATGATCAACACACCACCAGCAATCGTGCCAGTCAGAATGGCCAGAAATGTACCCGCCTCAAGCAAGGCGTTGCCGCCCACGAGCTCACCTTCGTCAAGATGGTCGGCGACAATGCTATATTTGATAGGCCCAAAAAATGCCGAGTGCACACCCACAAAAAACAGCACCGTCATCAGCACATAAAAATTCTGTGTATAAAACCCGCACGCCGCAACCAGCATCAAGACGCATTCAATTAATTTGATCCAATATA
>JBEIPH010000053.1:0-6670 GCA_040377115.1 Micavibrio sp.
CGACGCTGTTCTTCTTTTTTCGCCTCGCCAAACAGGGCATCAAGACCACGGCCAAGACCGCGTTTTTTTGGATCTGCTGTCATTATTCGTCTTCTCCGTTATCGCTTTGAATATCGTTTTGATCGTCCGCGCCTAGATCGCGTTCATCGCTGGCACTAAGGGCTTTTTCGCGTTTGATCATTTCCTTGGCCAGTTGAATGTAGGCCTGTGCACCTGGCGATTTCATGTCGTAAACAATCGCGGGCAGGCCGTGGCTGGGCGCTTCGGAGATGCGCACGTTGCGCGGGATCACGGTCTCGTAAACTTTCTCGCCAAAAAACTCGCGCACATTGTCTGATACCTGATTGGACAGGTTGTTGCGCTTGTCAAACATGGTCAGCACAACGCCCAGCAATTCCAGTTGCGGGTTAAACGTCTCCCGCACACGCTCGATGGTGCTCACCAGATGGCTGAGGCCTTCAAGGGCATAAAATTCACATTGAAGCGGTACAAGAACACCGTCAGAAGCGATAAAAGCATTTAAAGTCAATAGGTTAAGCGATGGAGGGCAGTCAAACATGACATAATCATAGTAACGATCACTGGCATGCAGGGCGTTTTTTAGGCGGTGTTCGCGGCCCTCGACATTGATCAGCTCAATTTCAGCTCCCGACAGGTCAACCGAGGACGGTACGATAAACAAACCGGGCACCTTGGTGGGCAGGGCCGCATCATCAACGCCGCATTCGCCAAAAATCACTTCGTAGGTCGTCAGCTCGCGATCTTGCGGGGGAATACCAAAACCGGTCGACGCATTGCCCTGAGGGTCCAAATCAACCACCAGCACCGTTTTGCCAACGGCAGCAAGGGCAGTGGCAAGGTTTACAGCCGTGGTGGTCTTGCCCACGCCGCCCTTTTGGTTTGATACCGCGATATAACGCGTATGGGCAAAGGCAGGCTGGACAGCTGCATTTGACGGTTCTGTACGGGCGGGTTTTGCGGTCATTTTGGTATCCTTTTTAAACCGTCTGGGGTGTCCCCGTATGTTTAAAGGGGAATCGAGGGCCAGATCAAGAAAAGTCTGTGGATATTTATTGCGAAAACACGTGTTTCACGTGGAACAATATTTATTTGCCGTGGTGCCGCTCTGTTCGCGGCCGCTGTAGCGGCCACGCACAACCGCACTGCACGGCGCTTATTGAATGTTTTTCAGGCGCAAAATGCGGGCTTCAGGGTCGGTCAGGCTATCAAAGCTTTCAGCATCGCATTGATACTTTTTCTGGGCCTTTTCGAGCTCTTCCGCCGCCTGAGCGCCCTTCAGGAACAGCCCCATAGCGGCAGGTGCCAGCTGCGTCAAGTGCGCCAGCAAATCAGGCAGGGTGGCAAGGGCGCGGGCCGTGACGACATCAACGCCTTCAATCTTGCAGTCCTCCACCCGCTTGTCGTGGATGGTGACGGGCGTTTTTGTTTCACGTGAAACTTCACGCAGAAAGGTCGCCTTGCGAATGTCAGATTCCACCAAATGTACTTCGCGCACCCCCAAAATGGCCAAAACCATCCCCGGAAAGCCCGCCCCTGACCCAAGATCAGCCAGACAGATGTCCGTGGTGGGCAGGAATTTGATCAATTGGACGCTATCAACGAAATGGCGGTTTAAACGGTCATCAATGGTGGCGGGGCCGATCAGATTGATCGCCTTTTGCCATTTGATCAGCTGCTGGTCGTAAATGGCCAGTTTTTCACCAATGACCTCGTCCAGATGAAAACCGTGGGCTGACATGCCATCCAAAATCTGGCGGGCGTTCATTGCCGGGGGCAAGGGAACTTTGGGGGTATAGGTTGGGGCACGAAAATCAGGCAACGTTTTTCTCCGGCTGTTTGTCGCGGCGGCGCACATGGCGCAACAATGCCACCAGTGCGGCGGGTGTGACGCCGGGGATGCGGGCCGCAGCCCCCAGTGTATCTGGTTTGTGCTGACCCAACTTCAGGCGCATTTCATTGCTCAGGCTGCCCACTTGGGTGTAGTCAAGATCCTTGGGAATAACCAACGCCTCGTCGCGCCTGAAGGCATGGATGTCTGCTTCTTGCCGCTGAATATAGCCCGCATAACGGCCATCAATTTCCAGCTGGGCAATGATGTCCGCGGGTACCGCGCCAAGATCTGGCCAGATGGCAAGAATATCCGTCATGCCGATTTCAGGATAGCGCAGCAGGTCAAGCGCTGAGCGGCGAATGCCGTCTTGGTTAACCTTGAAACCACGGCGCTCAAGCTCGATAGGCAAGATCGTCAGGCCGCTGACTTGTTCGCGTGCACGGGCCAAGGCTTCGTGCTTGGCGGTGAAGGCTTGGGCGCGCGCGCTGCCCACACAGCCAATTGAAATGCCCGTAGGTGTCAGGCGCTGGTCGGCATTATCCGCACGCAGCAACAAGCGGTACTCAGCCCGGCTGGTAAACATGCGGTAGGGTTCATTCACTCCTTGGGTGACCAAATCATCCACCAAAACGCCCATGTAACCATCGGCACGATCAAGGACAAATGTTTCACGTGAAACAGGATCCGGGTTGGCCGCACACAGGGCCGCGTTGATCCCGGCGATCAGGCCCTGCGCCCCCGCTTCCTCGTATCCGGTTGTGCCGTTGATCTGCCCTGCCAGAAACAGCCCAGCCACGGTTGATACCTCCAGCGTGCGGTTAAGAGCACGGGGGTCAACATAGTCGTATTCGATGGCATAGCCCGCCACCAGAATTTCAGCGCGCTCCAGCCCCTGAATGGAACGGATCAGCTCAAGCTGCACTTCTTCGGGCAGGGAGGTTGAAATACCGTTGGGATAAACCGTGTGGTCATCAAGCCCCTCGGGCTCAAGGAAGATCTGATGGCGCTCTTTGTCAGCAAAGCGGACAATTTTGTCCTCGATCGACGGGCAATAGCGTGGGCCCGATGATTTGATCTGGCCTGAATACATGGGGGCTTGGTGCAGGTTGTCACGAATGACCTGATGGGTCTTTTCGTTGGTATATGTGATATGGCAACTGATCTGCGGCACATCAACCTGATTATTCATAAATGAAAACGGTTGGGGCGGATTATCCCCGGGCTGCTCTTCGGTCAGGTGCCAGTCAATGGTGCGGCCATCCAAACGCGCTGGTGTGCCGGTTTTAAGGCGGCCCAGCGGCAGGTTCATCTTTTCAAGTGCCAAGGCCAGCCCGACAGCCGGTGCCTCTCCAATACGGCCCGCAGCGTGCGTATTGGTCCCTCTGTGCACGATACCGCGCAGGAACGTGCCCGTCGTAATAACCAGCGCCCCACAGGTGATGGTGACCCCTTCAGACGTAACCACGCCCGTAATGCGCCCGCTCACATCGCGCAAAATGTCTTCGGCCCCTTGGCCCAGCACGTCTAAATTCTCATAGTCAAACAGCATTTCCTGCATCGCCAGACGATACAGCTTGCGATCCGCCTGTGCGCGCGGGCCCCGCACCGCAGGGCCTTTTGACGCATTGAGCATGCGAAACTGGATACCCGCGCGGTCAATCACACGGCCCATCAAGCCATCGAGCGCATCAATTTCGCGCACCAGATGCCCCTTGCCCAAACCACCAATGGCAGGGTTGCAAGACATCACACCGACGGTGTCGATTTTGTGGGTCAGCAGCAGGGTTTTGGCCCCCATACGGGCCGCCGCAGCCGCAGCCTCGCAGCCCGCATGGCCGCCGCCCACAACGATAACGTCGTAACTTGTTTTCAGAGGGGATTGGCTGGCAGGCATGATTCTTCCTTTACGGAAAAAGGAATACACCAAAAACAAGCCGTTGCCAAGCGAGCGCATGGCGCGAGGCCTTGTTTTCGCCACTTTTGTACCCCACACTAAAAAAGAGAAGCTAGAAAGGTAGCGTCCATGTCAAAAAACCAGCGCGGCAACGTGCTTTTGATTGTTCTGATCGGCATCGTGCTTTTCGGGGCGCTGTCTTATGCGGTTAAATCCCCTGGCAGCGCACGCCTGAAGGTGGATCGCGAGCAGGAAACGCTGCTGATTGCCGAGATGATGCAATACGCGCAAAACATCCAAACGGCCGTAACCAACCTGCGTCTGAATGGCTGTGGCGATACACAAATCAGCTTTGATTCAACAGAAACCGGCACAACCTACGACAACCCCTTTGCGCCTGCCAGCGGCAAATGCAACGTCATGGCCAGCCTTGGTGGCCCCATCCCCCACAAAACAGTCGATACACGGCTACTTGATAGCTCGCAGTCAGCACAGCCTCTCTACGGAACTTATCACATCACAGGTTTGACGAGCGTTATTGGAATAGGCTCGGATTACACCTGCGGAAACAGCAATGGCAAAGAATTAATCTTGTTTGTACCACACCTCAAAAAATCGGTCTGCGAAGCGATTGCCCAAAGAACCAACGGTATGGATGTTGGCAATACACTGCCTCAGGATTGGAACATTGCCTATCGCACAGTTGGGGCCCCCATTCCGTTCAAAGGTGTTTACATCGATGCATGCGGTTTTGACATCAACGAACTTACAAATCCCGCCGTTCTGAATGGTAAAATGAGCGGCTGTTTTGAGGGTAATAACGAGCCCCCCACAGGCGTTTACTCCTATTTCCAAGTACTGCTTGTACGCTAAACATTTTTTGTTAATCATTCTGTGGCATTGTCATTTCCGCCACCACCTTGATTTGATTTTTTCACACCTTTTTAAACGGGAGCAAATACACCATGAACAATCCAAACATAAACAAGCCCTATGTCCGCCTTGATAAAGAAAAAGCCGCAGTCCTGCTGGTTGACCACCAAGCTGGCCTGATGTCACTGGTGCGCGATCATCACCCCGATGCCTTCCGCAACAACGTGCTGGCACTGGCTGATATGGCGAAATATTTTGACCTGCCAACCATCCTCACCACCAGCTTTGAGCAAGGCCCAAATGGCCCGCTGATGCCTGAACTGAAAGCCATGTTCCCGACAGCGCCTTATATCGCCCGCCCCGGTCAAATCAACGCCTGGGATAACGAAGACTTCGTCAAAGCCATCAAAGCAACCGGCCGCAAACAGCTGATCATCGCTGGTGTTGTCACCGAAGTTTGCGTGGCTTTCCCAGCACTCGCTGCTATCGAAGCGGGCTTTGAAGTGTTCGTGATCACCGATGCTTCAGGCACGTTTAACGAGGTTACCCGTGACGCTGCCATCTCACGCATGGTGGCAGCTGGTGTGCAGCCCCTTAACTGGTTTGCCGCAGCCTGCGAGCTGCACCGCGACTGGCGCAACGATGTCGATGGTCTGGCCACACTTTTGTCCAACCACATCCCCGACTATCGCAACCTGATGACCAGCTATTTCCACGGCGGCAATGCCAAACCAGCAGCGGATATGGCGGTACGTAAATCTGCCTAACTATTTGATAAAATAAAGAAAAAGCCGGTGATGGAAAACTGTCACCGGCTTTTTTATTCAACGCATTTTTAAGGGCGCATCAAGGAAGTAATCCGTTTCCTCGGGCTGGGCAAAACGCTGCAAAATGTTTTGAACCGTCTGATTGTGAAACAGGGTTGCGACCTGCATCATCGCCTGACGTTCGACAACCTTGAAGGGGCGGCCACGCAGTGTCAAAAACTGCTCAAGCTCAAGCGCCAATTGTGTCGGTGGCGAGCTTTCCTCTGACGGGGCATAAGCCCCTACACGGCGGTTCAGCAGGCTTTGGTTGCCCTTGAAATCTGTGCCAGACGCATCGCTGTAAAGACGCAGATACCCATCAATGGCGCGCGTCACCGTGTTAAATTCAGGGCTGGTGCGTCCCTTGATAGCGGCACTCGCATACACCTGGCCAAAAATATAGCCGGCTATTTCCAGCAACAGCGCATCGGCAACCGATTTGCCCAGCCGGCGGCGCAGCGGTTTTGAGCTACGCATCACCTCAAGAAAAACACCACTGTTGTGCATGACAACGGCCACCAGCGCTGTGACAGGATCAAGCTGTCCAAGGCTGCGGGGATAGGCCTTGCGGGTATTGGCGCACTGGCGTTCAAAGGCGGTTTTGCTTAAAAAATCAAAAAATCCCATGGTCCATCTTCCTTCCGTCTGATGGTTAAAAATGCGCTCCTAGGCTGCTTTTGCGGCCTTTTCAATACGGGCCAACAACGACCCGCGGGTTTCTTCATCAATAAATGCTTCTTCAATGGCGTTGCGGCTTAGGGTCAGTAATTCAGTGTCGCTAAAGCCAAACTGTTCCTGTGCAATCTGGTATTCACGCCCGATGGTGGTGTGGAAAAACGTCGGATCATCGCTGCCCAAGGTGACTTTAAGCCCCGCATCAAAAAAGCGGCGCAGCGGGTGGCTGGCGTAGTCAGGAAACACTTTCAACACAAGGTTGCTTGACACACACACCTCGGGCACCGCTTTGATCGCAACCAGTTCCTGCATTAAGGCCGCGTCTTCTGCCGCGCGCACCATATGGCCAAAACGTCTGCAGCCCAACAAGTCACGCGCCGCACGCACACTTTCAGGCCCCGCTGCCTCACCCGCGTGGGCGGTACGGTTTTTCAGGCCCGAGGCGTCATAGGCTGGTTTGAAATCAGCCACTGTGCCTGCGTTTTCATCCCCCGCCATACCAAAGGCGGTCACCATTGGATGGGGGTGTTTGGCGGTGATTTCGCCCACTTTCAGGCTTTTTTCAGCCCC
>JBEIPH010000256.1:0-2369 GCA_040377115.1 Micavibrio sp.
GTTGCTATCTCGCACCGCGATGATCTTGATAGCGTGCAGCGCAGCCTGCGCGAGGTAACCGGCACCAGCATCCTCGTCTATGACCAGACCTGCGCTGCTGAAAAGCGCCGCCGCCGCAAGCGCGGCCTGATGCCCGACCCAGCCAAGCGCGTTGTTATCAACGAGCGTGTATGCGAAGGCTGTGGCGATTGCGGCAAAAAATCAAACTGCCTGTCGATCATGCCAGTTGAAACAGAATTTGGGCGCAAGCGTCAGATCGATCAGTCCACCTGCAACAAAGACTTTTCCTGCGTTAAGGGCTTTTGCCCCAGCTTCGTGACCGTTCTTGGCGGCACACTGAAAAAACCCGACGTTTCAAATATCGGCGACGAGGTTGAGCGTTATTTCGCCAGCCTCCCCACCCCAACCCTTGACACCCTTGAACACCCCCGCGCCCTGCTGGTCACCGGTATTGGCGGCACAGGCGTTGTCACCATCGGCGCGATCCTTGCCATGGCGGCCCATATCGAAGGCAAGGGTGCCACCACCATGGACCAGACCGGTCTGGCGCAAAAGGGCGGCGCGGTTACCAGCCACATTCGCATTGCAAGCACACCTGCAGACATCAACACCGTGCGCATCGGCGTGGCCGAAGCTGACGCCATTATCGGTTGTGACATGCTGGTCACCGCCGACGGTGACGCGCTTTCAAAAATAAAACCAACCGGCGGCCCGCTTGGCACAACCAAAGTGTTCCTGAACACCTTCAAGGCACAAACCGGCGAGTTCACGCAAAAGCCAGACTGGCGTATTCCCGTTGATAGTGTTTACACGAATATCTCCAAGCTCTGCGGCAATGATAACCTTGATCTTGTCAACGCCACCAAGCTTGCCACCCAGCTGATGGGCGATTCAATCGCCACCAATATGTTCATGTTGGGCTACGCCTGGCAAAAAGGCGCCGTGCCAATTGGCGAGGCCGCCATCATGCAGGCAATCGCGCTCAATGGTGCCGCTGTTAAAATGAACCAATCCGCCTTCCTGTGGGGACGTCGCGCCGCACATGATCTGGCCAAGGTCATGGAAATCGCCACCCCCGCCAAAAAGACCGACGGTTCTGAAGAACACCGCGAAACCGCCCAGACGCTTGAGCAAATCATTGACCGCCGCGTTCTTTCGCTCACCCGCTACCAAAGCGCGTCCTACGCGGCACGCTATCGCCAACTGGTTGAACGTGTCAGCGATAAAGAAAAATCACTGACAGGCAAAACAGGCGCGCTCAGCGAAGCAGTCGCACGTTATTACTACAAACTGATGGCCTATAAGGACGAATACGAAGTCGCCCGTCTTTATACCGACGGTCAATTCCTCGCTCAGCTGAAAAACACTTTTGAGGGTGATTACAAGATTGTCTTTAACCTCGCCCCGCCCCTGCTTGCCAAGCGTGACGCCGAAACCGGCCACCTGAAAAAGCAGGAAATGGGCGGCTGGATGCTCAATGCCTTCCGCGTCTTGTCCAAACTGCGTTTCCTGCGCGGCACGCCACTTGATGTCTTTGGCTATACAGCCGAGCGCAAGATGGAACGCCGCCTGATTACCGAATACGCCGAAACGATGGAAAGCGTCCTAAGCAACCTGCGCGCAGACAACCTTGAAATCGCCACAGCGCTTGCCAGCCTGCCAGAACAAATCCGCGGCTATGGCCACGTGAAAGAAGAACATCTGGCGAAAGCAGAAAAAATGAAAGCTGACCTGATGGCGCAGCTTTCAGGTCAGGCACCGTCGGTTAAAAAAGCCGCTTAAGCTTGGTTCTTGGCCCTATAGGGCGCGTACCAGTAATAGGGCTGCACTTCAGCAAGGGTTTTTGCCATCCAGCGCGTTGGATCGCCTGCTACGGGCACAGCAACTTCGACCCCGCCACCCCACAGGTACAATCTTTCCTGACATATCCCGCATGGGCTTAGAATGTGAAAGCTGCTATCCGGTGCGCGATTGACACAAACCGAAGCCGTAACAACCTCACCCAGCTTATGCGCCTCGCAAATGGCGCCTGTTTCATGGCACAGCCGAACAGCATCATTCGGGCTGTCAAAAAATGTGCTGATCAGCAGCCGGCCCGATGCGGTATAAAGCGCAGCAGCACCCGCTTCCTCGCCTGCCGTGTAACGCTCTTGGGTAAAAGAGATAGCCGCATCAACCAATTTCTGGTCAAGCTTCATATCAGGCCGCCTCAATCGCCAGCGCTGCAGCCAGCAATGATTTGGTGTATTCCTGCTGTGGGCGGTCAAAGATATCAGCGGCAGCGCCGGATTCAACAACCTTGCCATTTTTCATGACAATTACATTGTGCGACATGGCGCGCACCACCCGCAGGTCGTGGCTGATAAACA
>JBEIPH010000113.1:0-4751 GCA_040377115.1 Micavibrio sp.
ATATTTGATTCCCGTGGCGAGTACTTGCTGTGGGATAACGTCAGCCGCGAAGAATCCGAAAAGGTGCAGCAAGAAGTTCTTGATCTTTACCGCTAATATTTTTGAAAGTTTTCAATGTTTTCATCTATTCAGGATTTTTTGCGCACCACAGGTATTTCGCGCGATCCCAAACAGGCTAATACAGTGCAGCAAAAACGCGAAGAAGCACGTGGGCAAAGCCGCGCTGTCGTTGAGGTGTCAGAAGACGATACCCTGTTTTCAATTGCCGCCATCCGCGCCCTGCTGACGACCGACCCGCTGCCTGCCGATGTTGCGGAAGCACTTAAGGCGGGCGAGCTTGATGATATTCTAAAAGCGCTTGCCACGCTTGAAGCGCAGGGCATTCACAACATTCCGCTTAAAGCGGACCAAACTCTGCTCGATGCGGTGCGCAGCGTGTTGCCAGCGGTTAGATAATCTTTTTATTATAGCGTGCAGCCAGCCTCGGGCATGCCAATCGTACTGGTGGCGGGGCGTTTGATCCAGTAATACAGGCAGGGATTTGTCGCCGTACAGCTGCCACCTGTTGTCACAACCGCCGCCTTACATGCGCTGAGACGCGCATTGATGCGCGTAGCGGCTTCCAGCCATAAAGTATTCGCCGAAACAAGGTTGAGAACCTCGATGTACACACCCTCTGTCGTTGAGGTTACGTAGTTTGTTGTGTAGACCGCCGTATTGCCGATGACTTTTAATACAGAAGCATTCTGGTTGGTAAACAGATATTGATTGGCGCTTGGCACGGTCGGGATTGTTAAGGGTGTTGGTGGAACACCAGGGCAGATAATTCGTGTGTAGACCCCTGATAGGGCATAGCCTGATGCGGAGTGATAAGTAAGAGGGAAGGGGGCGTTTGGATTGTCTGTTGTATCAATCGTGCCGCTGGCATTGATGTCAACTGGTGTCGGATAAAGCAGGGTGCATTGCGTAATAGAGGCTTCGAGTGTTTCAAGATCGCTGCTTAGGCTCTGTATTGTCTGATCCAGCTGCATCGTCACCGCGCTTTTTTTAGGTCCTTCGCTGACGGCCAGTGTCAGTAACCCAAGAAGGAAAATGCCAATCAGGATATAGGTGAGGACGTTGCCTTCTGAACGTTTCAGTCGTGTCGTCGTTGTCATGACGGTGGCTTCCTTTTTTAATCTGTCGCGCTGCTGATATGTTGCAAAATATAGCCAACCGGCGTGGTGCATAGCAAAGAGGGGTTTTCTGCGTTTTCCTCTATTTTTTGGCGCAGGCGGTAAATATGCGTTTCAATCGTATGGGTATCAACGCCGTCTTGATAGGCCCAGACATCGCGCAGCAATTCTTCGCGGCGTGCACCGGCGGCACCAAGACGAGCGAGATGTAAAAGCAGTTTGCTCTCGCGCTCCGTCAAAATAATTTCCCGCCCCTCGCGTGCTAGGCTGCGCAAGGATGGGTCAAACAAAAAACCACCAACCATAAAGGGCGCTGTGTACAGCGCGCTGTCACCAAGGGCGCGGGCAATATCAGCCAGCAAATTTCCAAGACGAAGTGGATGGCGCAAATCTATCTCGATACAGGCGGTGGCGGGTGCGGACTTGTCGCTTGAAATCAGCAGGTCAGCCTTGGCATCAGAATCAGCTGCCAGGGGCAAATGCTGGGTGAGCGCAGCTTTGAGGGCTGCGGGCAGGCCCTTTAGGGCAATCGTCTGTCCTGAAAGTGCAAGCAAGGTCATATATTTAGTTTACCTGAAAACCATTTGTTAAGACAGCCCGCGCTAATCTGGTGAACAGGAGAATGGGGCGTTATGAAAGCGCAAAAACCTGAAATTGTTGAAAAATTCGATATGCTCTTTGGCGGACGCACAGGGCTGACGGCCCTTGTGCCGGTGCTTGATGTGCTCGATGTGCCGGTTGAAACCCGTGTTCGCTTCCGCGAGAGTACTGATAATCCAGCCGACCTTGTCATTGAGGCAGGTGGTAAAGCCGCCTTGTTGCGTAACGTACCCGCCCAGCACATAGAGCAAGCGCGCGAGCGCGGTGTCATCATGTTTTACGAGATGAAGGGCGATGACGTCGTTCGATGCACCCCCGCCTATAAAGAATAGCGTTTATGGGCATATTTAAAAACAAGGCGGCAATAATTGCCGCCTTTTCTTTTTGAAACGACTGAAAAATATCCCCTTTTTGTGGCACAGCGTTTGCAAGGCTTTAAGTGGAGCAGACTGATCAACGGTGCAGGGGATATGACATCAGGCCCGATATTATCATCGCAAAGCTATTGGGCAGATCGGCCCGAAGCCCGCACGGCTGGCCTGAACCGCGCCCAACCTGCAAATAACGCGGCCGCCGCACCAACCCAGGGTGGCGGTGGATTTTTATCACTGCTGCGCGGCTTGGTCGATATTATCAATCCGCTGCAACATATTCCCGTTGTGAATACGTTTTATCGCCACCTTACGGGGGATGAAATTTCACCTGCGGCCAAAATTGCGGGCGGCACGCTTTATGGCGGTCCCGTTGGCGGTGGCCTTGCGCTGGCGGATGTGGCTTTTGAAAATATCAGCGGTCATGACGCGGGTGAAACCGTGCTGGCTGCCTTTATCGGTGGTGATGAACCATCGCCTGTTGCAGACGAAACAATCGCCCCTGTGATGTTGGCGTCGGCACAACCCTTAACAACCACCACAGCTTTCCCCGCTGGCCTGCTGACACAGCCAGAGGGGCTTAACCAACCGGAGCGGGCCACAAGCCCCGCTGCCCAGAGGGGCCCCTACACCCCGTCTGACCATGCCGCAAGAATAGCGGTCAGCCAGTCTCCGGTTATCGCGCCAGCCGAAGTATCACTGCCCCAAAGCCGTCTGACAGCGGCCACAGTGACGCCGGTATTGGCCCTGCATGAAGCGCCGGTGACAGGTACGGAAAGTGACCTGCCACCGGCGCTGATTGCCGAGCGTATGAACATGGCGCTTGATAAATACGCGGCCATGAAGTCCAGAGGGCTTTGAATTAGAACAATATCGCGCGGTCTTTGATCAGAATCGCCTGCTGTGGCATACTGATGGCCATGGATATTATTGTGCAAACCACCTCTGAAAACGCCACCCGCGCCACGCTGATTTGCGGGGGCGAGAAATTCGACTGCGCCCTTGGCCGCACTGGCGTAACACTGGCCAAAACAGAAGGTGATGGTAAAACGCCCATTGGCAGTTTTCCGCTCAGGCAGGTTTTTTACCGGGCTGATCGTGTGGGCCGCCCAGAAACAGGACTTGAGCTGCGTGAGTTAACGCCGGAAGTGGGTTGGTGCGAAGACCCAAAATCACCCGAATACAATCGCGAGGTTGTTTTGTCACCCAAAGGATCGGTTGATGACACCGGCATGGATCGTATGACGCGCGATGATCATGTTTATGATGTAACCGTTATTGTTGGCTATAACGACGACCCGCCCGTGGCAGGCAAGGGCAGCGCGATTTTTATGCATGTGGCCCGCCCGGGTTATACCCCCACCGCGGGCTGTGTTGCGTTGCAGCTGGAAGACCTGCAAAAAGTTTTGAAAAAGGTCGATAAATCAAGCCGCCTGATCGTTCTGCCCCCGCCCGGTCTTTAAAGTCTGGCATGTAAAGCCGATTCGCTGTCTTGACCGCGCCGCCGGTCTGGCTAGACTCCGCGACGACACCCAAAGACCCCCAACAGCGGAGAATCAAGATGGCACAGCCCAAACGTCAGGAAGAAACAAATGGCGAAGTATCGGGCACCCGTCTGAAATCGTTTATCGAGCGTGTAGAGCGTCTGGAAGAAGAGAAAAAGACGCTGGCCGAAGATATCCGCGATGTTTACAGCGAAGCCAAGGCCACAGGCTTTGAGCCAAAAATCATGCGTAAAATCGTCAGTTTACGCAAAACCAACCTTGAAAAGCGCCGTGAAGAGCAAGAATTGCTCGATCTTTATATGGCGGCTCTCGGCATGGTCGAATAGGCCTGCCACATCAAAAGGGATAGGGCTGAGTAAATATCCGACTAAACAGTTCACTTTGTTTACCATTTCGGCCTAAAATATGGCCGTGATGTTACGTCCTCTTTTCATTTTGCCCGTGGTGGCCCTGTTGAGCCTGTCCCTGCCGCATGCCGCGCAGGCGCAGCAAGACGTATCGCTGGAAAGCGCCTTGCAGGCGTTTGACTATGGTGACAATTATCTGGCGGGCCGCCATTTCTGGAAGCGGGCAGCGGCGGGCGATCCCGTCGCGCAATATTATCTGGCCTATATGCTCGACACCGGTCTTGGCATGGGCAAAGACGTTTTTGGTGCCGCACGCTGGTATGCGAAATCAGCCGAGCAAGACCATCTGCCCGCGGTTGTTTACATGGGGTATATGTATTCAACTGGTCATGGCGTAACGCGCGATGACGAGCAAGCTTTCAGATGGTACACGCGCGCAGCACAGATGGGCGATGCGGTTGCGCAAAACAACCTTGCCACCATGCTGCGTCTTGGCCGCCCGTATAAAAAAGATCTCAACCTTGCCGTGCAATGGTTTTTGCAATCAGCCATGCAGGGCAACACGCGTGCGCAATACAACCTTGCCAATGCCTATCGTCTGGGCGAGGGCGTCAAGAAAAACCCTGCCGAAGCCTTGAAGTGGTTTACCTTTGCCGCCAATCAGGGCGATATGTTTGCGCAATACGCACTGGCAAATATGCATCGCATGGGCGATGGCCTGCCCGTAAATGTTTCATCTGCTGTTGACTGGTA
>JBEIPH010000205.1:0-3316 GCA_040377115.1 Micavibrio sp.
CGCAGTTCGGGGTACGTATCACCCATTTTAGTCAGCAGGGCTGGCAGCACGCGGTGCATATGGGGGTCTTTGACACCCAGCAAATGCGCATGGCGCATACCGCGGCGCATGATGCGACGCAGGACATATCCGCGACCTTCATTAGAAGGCATCACACCATCGGCAATCAGGAAGGCTGAAGCGCGCAGGTGGTCGGCAATCACGCGGTGAGAAACTTTTTTATCACCATCGGGATCGGTTTTGCTCAGTTGCGCGCTCAGCTCGATAATCGCGCGCATGATATCGACATCATAGTTGTCGCTTTTGCCCTGCAAAATTGCGGTCACGCGCTCAAGCCCCATGCCGGTATCAATCGATGGTTTTGGCAGGTTGACACGGCTGCCATCGGGCAGCTGGTCGTATTGCATGAATACGTTGTTCCAGATTTCAACAAAACGATCGCCATCACCCTCGGGTGAGCCGGGAGGACCGCCCGCGATTTTATCGCCATGGTCAAAGAAGATTTCAGTGCAAGGGCCACAGGGGCCAACATCGCCCGCCGACCAGAAGTTATCCGACGTTGCGATACGCACGATTTTATCGTCGCTAAAGCCTGTGACTTTCTTCCAGATTTTGGCGGCCTCGTCATCATCATGGTAAATGGTGACCATCAGACGCGAAGGCGAGAGGTCAAAATTTTTGGTTAGCAATTCCCACGCAAACGGAATGGCATCGTCTTTGAAATAATCACCAAAAGAGAAATTGCCCAGCATTTCAAAAAATGTGTGGTGGCGTGATGTGTAGCCGACGTTTTCAAGGTCGTTATGCTTGCCGCCCGCGCGCAGACATTTTTGCGAGGTGGTTGCACGTTTATAGCTGCGCTTGTCCTGACCGGTGAAGACATTTTTGAACTGCACCATGCCAGCACTGGTAAACATCAGCGTGGGGTCATTTTGCGGGATCAGCGAGCTTGAGCGCACGACTTCGTGGCCCTGCTTGCGGAAATATTCAAGAAACGTCTGGCGAACATCGTTGGCGGTCATCATGGCAAAAAGGCTTTCATGTAAAGGACTGATCTTGGTTTTCTTTTATACCAGTTTTGGCACCGCCGTCAAAAGGCGGGAGGAATAAAAGAGGATGCGTAAATAGGGGCAAAATCGATTATTCGGCGGCCAGCAGCCGCGCCGCCGCAAAACGGCTGCCCGCACGGATATCCTGCGCCATGTAAATGGGCCAGCCACCTTCGGCCACGTGGTCAAGGCTGTCGGTGTCCTGATCGTATTTCAGGCGGTAAACCCAGTAATTTGTCATCACACGCTCAACAAAAATGCGTGTTTCGGCAGCGGGAATAGCCTCGATGAAATACAGCGGGTCGTCTTCAAAGCTGGCCTTTTCGCTCCAGCGGGCCAGTTTGCCGGGGCCGGCGTTATAGGCCACGGCCAGCTTGAACAGGTTATTACCCACCGAGGGATGCGCCAGCAGTTCGGCCAGATACCTTTGACCAAGGTCAATATTGACTACGGGGTCTTTCAGCTTGCCTGTTGGCATGCCGCCTTCGATTTGTGCCGCAATATGTTCGGCTGTGGCGGGCATGATTTGCATCAGGCCGGTTGCACCCGAACGGCCGTTGCGGGCCTGCGGATTAAATTTTGACTCTTGGCGAATAAAGGCATGGACCAAAGCCTTGTCGACCTCAAAACCGTTTTCAGGCGACCACACGCTGTCAGGATACAAAGCTGTATCGTAGAGATCACCATCACCGTTTTTAAAGCTGCTGCCCATGCGCAGGGCAAGACCCGGCATGCCGGCTTCGTTTGCAAGCGCGATCATCGCTTGTTGTAAATCTTCGTCCTTGCCGGGTGACAGACGGCTCAGCTCTTGTTCAGCCAGATCGGCACGGCCGACATCAACCAGTGCAAGCGCACGGCGTCCCTGTGGTGTTGCCGACAAGGCGCGGGCATGGCGATCACCAAAGCTTGGCATTTCCCATGAGAAACTATCGTGCTCCTCGCCCAGCATTTTGAGCGAGATAATCCCGTAAAACGTGCGTGGGTGTTGGGCTGAACGTTCCAGCCACTCGCCCACTTCTTCGGGTTCTCCGGCACGCAAATGGGCGCGTGCGGCCCAATGTGCTGCTGCTGCCGTCATCCACACAGAGGCGCGTTTTGAAGACGCCGCCATTTCAAAATAACCGGCAGCTTTTGCAGGCTGGCCAAGCTTCCACGCGGAAAGGCCGGCAATCCAGGCCGCCTTTGGTACATCAAGCTTTGATCGATCGGCACTGGCCGCGGCAAGGCCATAGGCCTTTTCGGGCTTGGCGTTATAAAAGAACGCCTCGGCAATATCGCCACGCAGTGCATCGAATTCTGCATTTTCAAATTGACCCTTGGCATGGGCACGTTCAAGCGCGCGCAGGGCTGCCGTCGGGCGCTCGGCCAGATGTCCTTGAACCAACTTGACGGTGTCACGCTCGGCGGGGTTCAGCTTGCGCGATTTCAAATAGGGTTGCGCCAGTTGCCCGACATCAAAATCCTGATGGCCATCAATACCGCGCGAAAGCTGTGGCGCGCGTGGCGCTTTGGCATCATTTGGCTGGCGGCGCTGGGCCAGTGCATGGATACGCGGTGCTACGGCGTGGTCAGCGTAGTGGCGCATCCAGTCAGCCAGTGCCGCATAACTTGGGGTGACGTTTTCATGTAAATAGCGATCGGCAAGGACATAGCCCATCAGACGGCGGTCTGACAGCTGCGCAATAGCCGCATCGGCGCGGGCAAACTGGCCTGCTTTTTGAGCGGTAAAAATATCGGTATAAAGGGCAACATCCTTTTCGCCCAGACGGCGGTGGGCATTAAGCCTTTCCATGACGCGGGAAACGATGGTGGTCTGGGCCTGTTGCTCTATGCCGGCAACGGCCTCGTCGTCCTCATGCGGCAGGTCGAGCGCGGGGGGCAAAATAGCCGCCAGCCACAACACAGACGCCAGCAGCATCGTGCCCAGCATAACGGGCGTAGCCGCCCCCTGCCGCCCGTTAAAGACGGACAGCGGCAACATGCCAAGCTGCTGATCAAGCCAGATTTTTGCCCGCAAAAGATGGGTCAAAACGTATTACCTGTCGTTGTTAATAGAGGGCCTTTTTTAGCCCATTAGCGCCTGCACGGCAAATTTTTAAATATGTAAAAAAAACTTACCCACGATATCAGTCAATTAACATGGCCCGTGTGGATTTTAGTTATGTAAATAAATATCAAGAATCTCCCCGCTCACGCCGGAGAGGAAACATCGCTCCGCGTCGGTCAACGCGATTTCACCAGCGCATAAAGCCTGCAAATTTTTTGCA
>JBEIPH010000085.1:0-5256 GCA_040377115.1 Micavibrio sp.
AGCATGTAAAGGAAAACATTGATCCACGCGGTCACGGCGTTATCAAAGTAAAACAGCAAGATCATCACCGGAATAACGCCAATCCTGAAAAAGCACAGCAGGTTGGGAATGTTGAAAACATGCTTGGGTATGGACAAGACGTTTACTCCGTAAGCTCAGGCATCGGGATGGAAAAAGGCATAAATTTTTTCGGCGACCTCGCGGCTGATGCCGTGCACCTTTTGTAAATCAGTCACCCCCGCATCGGCAACTGCTTTCGCCGACCCGAAATGGAGCAGCAGCGCTTTCTTGCGTTTGGCGCCAATCCCGGGGATTTCATCAATCGGATTGGCCGAAATTTTGCGGCCTCGGCGGCTGCGGTGCGACGTTATGGCGAATCTATGCGCCTCGTCGCGTACTCGCTGCAGAAAATACAGAATCGGGTCATCGGGCGGCAGAGTGAAGGGCTCGCGGTTGGGCACAAAGAAACGCTCGCGCCCCGCGTTGCGATCCGGTCCCTTGGCAATCGCCACCACGGGAATATCCGATACGCCCATATCAGCCATGACGCTGACGGCGGCGGTCAGTTGACCTTGCCCGCCGTCAATCAACAGCAGATCGGGCCGCTGACCACTGCTGTCTTCCTTGCCGTCGCCCGCGTTTTTGGCGAGTGACTGGAAACGTCTGGTGAGCATTTCGCGCATCATGGCGTAATCATCACCTGCCACATCACCATCCATGTTGTATTTACGGTATGAGTTTTTGGCGAAGCCTTCGGGTGTGGCAACGATCATCGCGCCAATCGCACTGGTGCCGGAAATATGACTGTTATCAAAAACCTCGATGCGCTCGGGCGTTTCTTCGAGGTTGAGCAATTCAGCCAGTCGTTCAAAGATATCAGCCTGCGTAGCTTCTGCCGCTTGTCTGCGGGTCAATGCGTCTTTGGCGTTGTTGAGCGCCATGTCGATCAGTTCTTTGCGTGCCCCACGCTGCGGCTTGACGATGGCGACTTTGTGTCCTGCCTTTAGGCGCAGGGCTTCCTCGATCACATCTGCGGCGGTAACCTCATGATTGACGGCAATCTCACGCGGGCAGGGCTTGTTGGTGTAAAACTGCGCGATGAAGGCCGACATAATGTCTTCGGGGGATTCATCTTTTTCGTGACGCGGGAAATAGGCGCGGTTGCCAAAGTTCTGCCCCGCACGAAAGAAAAACACCTGAATGCAACTGCGCCCGTCAGCTTGATAGAGCACATGAAAATCAGTGCTTTCGATGCCTTCAACGTTGATACGCTGATGGGACTGTATTTGTGTCAACGCACGGATGCGGTCGCGGTAAGCGGCGGCGGATTCGTAATCCAGCCCGGCACTGGCATCTTGCATGGCGGCTGCAAATTTTTCCTGTATATCGCGGCTTTTGCCCTCTAGAAATTTGCGCGCCATATCGACTTGTTCGGCATACTGCGCCTGCGTCACTTTGCCCACACAGGGTGCGGTGCAGCGCTTGATTTGATATTGCAGGCAGGGGCGGGTGCGCAGGGCAAAAACATTGTCGCTGCAATTGCGCAGCAAAAAGGCGCGCTGCAACACCGCCAGCGTTTCGTTCACCGCCAATCCCGAAGCAAAGGGACCGAAGTATTCGCCCTTGCGGTCGCGGCCTCCGCGATGTTTGGTGACCAGCGGATAATCATGGTCGCCGGTGATTAAAATATAGGGGAATGATTTATCGTCGCGCAGCAAGATGTTATAGCGCGGCTTGAGCTTTTTGATCAGGTTGGCTTCCAGCAGCAGCGCTTCGGCCTCGGTATGAGTGGTGATAAATTCCATCGAGGTGGTCAAGCTGATCATGCGCTGGATACGCACGGTCTGTTTATCGGGCTGGGTATAATTCACCACCCGTTTTTTTAGGTTCTTGGCTTTGCCGACATATAATATATCGCCGCGCGTGTCGATCATGCGATAAACCCCCGGGCTGGCCGGCAGGGTTTTGACGAAGGCCGCAATCACACCAACCCCGCTGGCGCGGGGGGCATTTTTGCCGGAGATGTCTTCGTCCATGGTCATGCCCCAAGAATATAGTCAAACAGCATCTTGAAAACAGGGGGAAACTGGGGCTTTATAGGGCAGTTTTCAATGAATGACAGGAGTTTTTACCATGCGGATGCATACTTTGGCGATTATCGGCCTTTCTGTGGCCCTGCTGGCGGCTTGTGGCGATGGCGCTATCAAACGTCACCTGACCATGTCGGGGGTTTATTCTGTCTGCAAACCAGATGGTTATGATGTTGTTTGTTTTCTGGATGCCGATGGCACAGACGGCGGCCTTTTCTGCATGCCACTGTCCCAAGTCGGCGGCAAGTGCATGTGATTGCACAGCATTTGACCACCTGCTAATATGATCAAGACGACCAAAGGCCCTGTGGCGGAATAGGTAGACGCAAGCGACTTAAAATCGCTCGTTCGTAAGGACGTACCGGTTCAATTCCGGTCAGGGCCACCATAGTCTTAAGTAAAGCTGAAAAAAGCGCGGTGAGGCTATCCCGTCTGGGATCTTGTCGACATCGGTATGTAAAGTGCGAGGGTACCGAAGTACTCCTCAAGCTGGCTTAGCGCTCTGGGTCCAATAAGCCAAGATTACTTAGCCACTGCTTTACCTGTTCTGGCCACTCTCTGGTTATCGGATCAGTTGTCGGGCGCATGCCAAAAGCGTGGCCACCCTTCGCATAGATCCGCATATCTACGGGCACGCCAGCATCATTAAGCGCAAGGGCATAGGCCAGAGGATGTCGAATATTGTCAACCGGATCGTCCATCGCGTGAATTATAAGTGTAGGCGGGGCTTTCTTGCTGATGTTTACCCACGGCTGAAGTTCTAAGGTGTTTTTCCCCTTGCTGTCATCGAGCATACGCGCTGTATATGCGATAATTGCAAAATCAGGTCGGGGCGATTGCTTATCTGCTGCGTCGGTCAGGGGATATGTGCGCTCATCCGTGTTGCTCATATTGGCAGCAAGATACGCACCAGCAGAGAAACCGATCACACCAATCTTGTTTGGGTCAACTCCGTAACTTTGTGCGTTTTGTCGCAATAATCCTATCGCGCGCTGCGCGTCCTCTAACGCTAAAAGTACTTTTGGGCGTTGGCTTGAGCCATTTTTCCATTCTGTCCATACTTGTGGCGTTCTGTACTTTAACATGGCACAGGTTATACCTTGCTGGACAGCCCACTCACAGATTTCAGTGCCTTCAAGATCAGTTGCCACAGCATGAAAACCACCGCCTGGTATGACTAGCAATGCTGTAGCAGTATTCTTCCCTTCTGGCTTATAAATGGTCATGGTTGGGCGCGTAATATAGCTCGCCCAATGCCATTTTCTTCCCCCGACAGTCGGCGAACCATTACCAGTTGCCTCTGGTTGATCGCCTGTATCAGGTTTCGCAAGAGGTATATCTGCTGGCCACAATTGTATTTGAGTGCCGTTATCGGCAGGCTGCCAAACGCCTTCGCGCTCCGCCTTGGGAACTTCCACTCTAGCAGGCGAACTCGCCTTCTGTTGGGTCTGTGCGCCGACGATACCAGCTAAAAATGTCGATATAAATAGGGGCAAGATGATCTTTAGTTTCAACAAGGCAGGCTCTCGATGGATCAAGGTTTTTGGGAAAGTACAAAATTTATAGCGACGTATTAGTCACGCGTTGACGTAAGTAGTGCGAAAATTACATTTTGATGCTCAAAGCCTAACATACCAGTTGAATTGTAGCTACTGCCAAAAAAGTCCACTTTGCCGCTCGATAGGCAGTAATAGGCCCCGGACACTTTCTGATGATCTTGTGCTTGTGGTTGTAAGGTGGGATGCTTTTTCCTCGCGCAGGTTAGGCGTAGTGCGGCGTAGGTTTTTTGTGGCTTCTTGAGATCAATTTTTTCACCGATTTTGCATGCAAGGTGTGCTTCTCCCTTCACAAGGGAAAGACTGGGTGATGCCCTGGTGGTCAGGCTGCGTGGTGATCTTTAATCGGGCAGGTATTATTTAACGCTGAGCAAGCGTGTATGTTAGCCAGCATACGGATGATGCCGCTGAAGCGGGTGTGCTAAAACCAAAAACATTTCGTCCGGCTAAATCGGGCGCGTCATCGCCAACGGTCTCTGTTGTAGAAAAGCTACCTGCCCAAAGAACGAATAGGCCTATTGTATCAACCGGCACGCCGGTCAAGCCTTCCCGTTTGTTGAAGGTAGTGCAGGTCTCAGTAGATGTTCGCCAGAGGATAATAAGCTCTGACTCACTGCCACCCATACCAACGACGCTGAAGGTCGTGATGTTTGGAGTACCGGGAGCAGCCCCCCCCGGTGCCAGCCGCTGGAAGTGCATTCACGAATGTCTGGGCAGCAAGCCCGCCGCCCTCTGGCATAAAAAGCTCACATTCAGGGCCTGGCGTGTTGGGGTTGTGTCCGGGAAGGAAGTAAAGTGTTCCGTCACTGCGCTTCCATACGTCATTAGTAAATCCAATTTCAATTAGACTGCACCCATTAACAAGAACCAATCGAGAGATCGCGTTGGCGAGGAGCTCATTGTATTGGTCAAGCTCGCTAAGAGCGAGTAAACGCTCTTCACGATTGATTGATGCCTTGCCGGAACCGCTTTTGGTGATTGCGTAAGAAAGCGCGGCAAACAAAGCCACAGCAATTAGTATCAGGAAAAGTGCGTTGCCGCGCTGCAAATGCATTTTTAAAGACCTCTACATGGATAGGAGATGTCTAGTAATTTAATTATAATTTGTTTACTCAAAAAAATCCACTTTCCCACTGGATAGGCCGTAGTAGGCGCCGACGACTTTCAGGCGGCCTTCGGCTTGTGGTTGCAAGATAATAGGGGCCGCTTCCTCGCGCAGTTTATGCACAACGCGGCGTACGTTTTGTTTTGCGGCTTCGTTGAGGTCAATATCGTCGCCGCTTTTTGCCTGTAACACGGCGGGGATAATGGATTCAATCATGCGCCCCATATTGCCTGCAAAATGGGCTTCGCCTTTTACCACGGAAACGGCTGCGTGAACCGCACCGCAGGCCTCGTGCCCCATGACGACGATCAGCGGAACTTTGAGCACACTGACGGCAAATTCAAGGCTGCCCATGGCGGCGGTATCAAGCGTGTTTCCTGCATTGCGCACGATAAAAAGTTCGCCAAGGCCGCGGCCGAACAATAACTCCGGCGCGACACGTGAATCCGAACAACTGACATAGGCAGCAAAGGGTGCTTGCCCGGCGGCCAGTTTCAGCCGCGTG
>JBEIPH010000178.1:0-3853 GCA_040377115.1 Micavibrio sp.
GCTTGTGTAATAACGCCGGTCTTCCCAGTCAGCTTCAAAACCGCCGTAACCACCAAGTCCATCGTTCGCGCTGTCATTCAGGCCATGAGCACCAATTGCCGACAGCAAATAGATATTTCCCTGACTGTCAAAATTGTTCCAGCGTTTGAGCAGATAGTTGGCCTGCAGCCCGGCAAACATGCTGTCGCTTTCGCGGTTAAACGATGCCATGGGGCCAAGGGCAAAGCGGGCCGTGGGTGAGTAGAGATAGGCAAGGCTCGAGCGATCCTTGTCGGTGCTGGCCATCACCATGGATCCTTCGGCGTAAGATACCGGGCGGGCATGGGCGGTGCTTGTCAAACCCACCAAGGCCAGAACTGTCATTAAAACGATTGATCGAAACATCATCATCTCCCGTCTTTACTATTATATAGGCCAAGGGGTCTAAAAAGTGATATCGATCCATTTTTGTAATTAAATTATAAAAATTGGTAATTTAGTATAATTTTGCACTCAAATATGGCTCTAATATTTAACTTTCTGTTAAATTCATATGGAAATAATACAGCGACTCAGGTAGGCTGAATAAATCATAAAAAGAAAAAGGGGAGCATCCTATGGCCACATCACCCAAGCAGGTTTTCAATCACAATATGATCGCCGTTTTCAAGCGCGGAATTGTTTCGCGCAACGCCGATGCGGTTGAACGTGCGCTTGAATGCGGTGTGGATCCGTCAACGATGCTGGAAGAAGGCCGCCCCGCCCTCAGCCATCTGCTGTATGTGAACTATGATCACAACACCGATTTGCCACAAGGCATGACACGCGAGGAGTACGACAACAACACGGCTAAAATTGTTGACACCATGCTCAAGCACGGCCTGAAGGTAGCCGAGCCACAAAAATACGAAACCGATGATTTTGAATACCTGATTGATCAATTCATGATGTGCGAGCGCGCGGGCGAAGTTTCTTCGCTGGTTCTGGGCGCCTTGCGTGAAACGGTTGAAAACGGCATGGGTGTTTATCAGCCCTCCATCACCCATCATTTGCAATATCTGCTTGATCTTTATCAACTGACGCCTGAAAACGACATCAAGGGTTTTATCAGCAGCCATTTGAACCTGATGGAAGCGGTGCATGAAACCGTACGCGCCCGTCTGGCCAATCCGCAAACAGCTGTTGAAAAAGAACTGGCCTATGATTGCGGCGAAGCTTTGGGGTATTGGAAAGGTCCTTTCCCCCGCCCCAGCCTGAGCCATCTGCTGCAAGAGCTTCAATTTGAAGGCAAGGCGCCTGTAAAAGAGCGTGAAATTCTGACCGTTAAAAAGGGTGATGGCGCGTCCAATAACACCAAACCACCCGTGCAAAAGCACCAAGCATCAACCGACGATGAAGACAAATTTGTTGCGATGATGAAGCCTTTTGTACAAGTGTTGGAGCAAAAAGCACCCCAGCAGGTTGTGGCTGAAATTGAAGCTGATTTTATTGGCCTTGATAGCGTTAAAAACGGCATCCGCCGTATGTTCTTCCGCCAGCAATTCGACATGGCGCGTGAAATGACACACCTCAAGACCGAACAAAAACGCTATAGCACCGTGATGCGCGGTAACCCCGGTCTTGGCAAAACCACCTTTGCCCGCAAGAAAGCAGAATTCCTGTTTGCGCTGGGTGAAACCGGTGGCCGTTATGCCGAGCTGAGCCGCGAAAATCTGGTTGGCCAGTTTATCGGCCACACCGAAGCCAAGATCACCGCACTGTTGTCGATGGTTGATGTGGTGTTCATTGATGAGGCCTATAACCTTGTTGAGCCAGGCAGCAGCGGCAATGATTTTGGTAAAAAAGTGATTGATGCCCTGCTGACATCGATTGAAAACAATCCAAATCTGGTTGTTTTTATGGCGGGTTACCCCAAGGAAATGGAAGACCTGATCGCGTCCAACCCTGGCTTGCGCTCGCGCATTGGCATCTATGAAGATTTCGACGACATGACCCGCGATCAGCTGGGCCAGACCTTGGATATGATGCTGGGCAAAGGTCAGATGACCATTGATGATGACGCCCGCAGCCATATTCTTGATAAGCTGGATGCCTGCCGCGAACAACTGGGCAAACGTGACTTTGGTAACGCGCGTCTGGTGCGTAACATCGTACAGAAATTGCCCGATGTGATGGCCGAACGTCTGTTTGGTGGCGGTGGCGTGACCAAAGCACCCACAGGCCTGATTAAGCTTGATGATGTGAAGGACGAATTGTCACGTATCACCCTGGCGGATGCCAAGGCTGTTGATTACAAGCAGGCTTTTGGCACCCATACCAAGACCAGCGGTCAGGATGGCAACGATGCGCCCTACCAGCGTCAAAAGATCGGCTTTCACTCTCCGCTGACGGGTCGCTAATAAATTTAACGGCAAATTATTCCGGCCACGGGGTTGCCGCCCCGTGTGCAGGGCGTATAGTGGAAGAAGTCCGCTTCTTTTGACGACTCGCCCGATTTATGACACCAGACACCCTCTTTATCATGCAAATGTCCATCCTGCTGCTGGCAATCGGCGCGGTGGCCGGATTCTTGTCCGGTTTGCTGGGGGTTGGTGGCGGGATTATCTTTGTTCCGGCACTTTATTTTTGCCTGCGGGCCATCGGCGTTGATGATTCCTTTGCCATGCGGGTTGCTGTTGGTACCTCGTTGTCGCTGATTTGCGTGACGGGGGCGACATCGGCCTTTGCCCATTGGCGGCGTGGCAGTGTTGACACAGAAAGCTTGCGGCGATGGGTTTTGCCACTGGTGGTTTCGGCCGTGTGCGGGTCGCTTTTTGCTGGTGTCGTCAACAGCCATGTTCTGCGCATTATTTTTGCCTGCGTGACGGTGGTGATTTCTATTTACATGTTCATCATGGGCGCACCCAAGGCCAGTTCGTTTTGTCTGGTTATTCCCGTGCGCGTACAAAAGGCCGTGATGGCCGGTATTGCGCTGATATCCTCCCTGATTGGGGTGGGCGGCGCCATTATGAGCGTGCCCTTTATGGTTTTGATGGGCTATCCCATGCAGCGGGCGGCCGGTACGGGTGCGGCACTGGGGCTGATGATTGCCTTACCGGGCAGTGTGACCTATATGATCACCGGCCTGTTCCATCTTGATGAATTGCCGCCGTATTCCGTTGGCTACGTTAACTTGCTGGGTCTGGCCATGATCATTCCGTCTTCGGTCCTGCTGGCCCCGTTTGGCGTGCAGGCCAGCCACAGTTTGCCGCGCGATATGCTCAAGCGTGTGTTTGCGGTGGTGCTGATGATCGTTTCCTTGCGGATGTTTATGACGTTATAGGGATTTCGCGATGCAAGAGAATACTAAATCACGCGCTATTTTTATCTGGTTGATGATTTGTGCAGCCAGTGTGTTTCTGATGGCGCTGATCGGGGCGACCACACGTCTGACAGAATCTGGCTTGTCTATCACGGAGTGGAAACCTGTCACAGGTGCTTTGCCGCCGCTCAATGACGCCGACTGGCAACGCGAATATGATTTGTACCAGCAAAGCCCCCAAGGCCAAAAGGTCAACGCCGGTATGGCGATGGAAGATTTCAAGTTGATTTATTTCTGGGAGTGGTTTCACCGTTTGTGGGGCCGTATGATCGGGCTGATTTATGCCCTGCCGTTGATTTATTTCTGGCGCTATCTGCCGCCTGTAACCCGTCCTGCGGCCTTGGGTCTTTTGGCGCTGGGGGGGCTGCAAGGTGCAATGGGTTGGTTCATGGTTAAAAGTGGTCTGGTTGATGTACCTGCCGTCAGCCACTATCGCCTTGCGGCGCATCTGGGACTTGCGTTTATCATTTACGCCTTGATGGTGCGTCTTGCCCTGCGCTTTCATCACACGCC
>JBEIPH010000239.1:0-2812 GCA_040377115.1 Micavibrio sp.
GTGCCTGGGCATTGCTGTGCTGGATTGTTGCCGCGGGCGTCAAGGATTACTACAGCCGCCGTAAACCCGCCGCGTAAACCAGCAGGCGTGCTTAATCAAAAGCCTCAAGAAATACAGGCGAAGCAGAGAGCACAATCACCCGCCCCATCTGGTTGCCATGATAACTGGTGGCATCATCCCCCACCCTGCGCAAGGCAGGGAAGGCAGGATGCAACGCATGCACAGACGCGCACATAGCCGTATCGTTCTTATCCATAGGTTACTCCGTTACGCGCTGCGTGGTCTTCGGGCAGCATCTCCCACAAGGCGCCTGTCTTGCGCAATGTGCACAAAACAGCGTTGTCATGTTCAAGCAAGTAGGCTCCGTTTTTGAGCATATGCCCGCTGACAGGCCGGATATCGGCTGACGATACACGGTGCGTCGTCGGTGACGCACCGATATGACGGCTACTTTGCACGAAGGTATGAATGATATAATCAACCTCGTACATGCCGCCCGCCGGCCCCATGTCGCGCAACTGTGCACGGCCGCGATAGGATTTATTCTTCATTCTGGTCATCCTTTGCCGCAGCGACAACCAGCTGTGGCGGTGTTGCCGGAAGTACCCTGATGCTTGTCGCAACCGGCGGCATAAAAGCCTGCACATATCCACGCGGCATCGGCGGCCTGGGTGCCGGCGGGCGCGGACCCATGGGTTGTGGTCCCATCGGCTTTTGCGGCATCGCACTTATGTTTGTTCTTACGGAGGTTGCGGTGTCCTTGGCGGCGTTATCCTGAACGCAGGCAGAGGCCTTAAAATCATCTCTTGTCATGTGTTATTCCTTGTTGATCGCGCACGGCAATCGGCGGCAGGGGCACAGTGGCGTATACATCCTGTCGCAAGCGTGCACGGGGGTTATGATTTGGCTTGAAAGGTGCCACGGATAATAGAGGTCGCGTATTCACGGTCGATGCTTTCTGTACGTGTAGTAATAAAAATATGTGCGGCACCATCACGGCGATGGTGCAGATAGGGGTATAATGTGTGCTAATCGTGTCGCCGGTATCGCAGGCTCGTTATCGAGGCTTCAGGGGCGCGCAAATGCAGGAACATGTCCTTATATCTGCAAGTATAACACAGTCTTTGCTGTTGCGGGGTTTTTATTTCGCTTTGCGCTACACACAGATAATAGTGCGTGATATCAGTGCCAAACCACATACTAAAAGATATGCCTTGCTATTGAGAAGCAAAGGCGTATGGTCATGACATTCGAGATTTAAGTTCTGACTTGTTATTTTTGCCCTTCGGGTCTTCTCCTCAAGACATCGCTATTTTCGGATGAACCGCACCAATGGTTGTGTGCGGGACTTCATGCACGAAAGTGCGTTTCTCAAGGAGGCCAATATGGCTCAAGGTACAGTTAAATGGTTCAACGCTCAAAAAGGGTTCGGTTTTATCCAGCCCGATAATGGTGGTTCGGACGTTTTCGTTCACATCAGTGCAGTTGAACGCGCCGGTATGCGCGGGTTGAACGAAGGACAAAAAGTGTCTTTCGAAGTCGCCAGCGAAAAAAGGCCGCGATTCGGCAACCGATCTGCAGGCTGCTTAAGGCAACCTGCTGGTAGAATAAAAAAGCCCGTGCACAGCGTGCGCGGGCTTTTTATTTACTCATACTTAAAATAGTTTTCAGCCTGTTACTTCCGCGCAGAACATATACCCTACGCCGCGCACGGTTTTGATAAAGGCAGGCTCTTTGGGGTCATCATTCAGCTTTTTGCGCAGGCGGCCGATCTGGATGTCGATGGCGCGGTCAAATGCATCAAACTCGCTCTCGCGCGTCAGCTCGAACAAATAATCGCGCGTCAATGCGCGGTTGGGTGCCAGCACCAGTGCTTCGAGCAAGCGGAATTCACCTGCCGTCAATTCGGCCGACGCACCGTCTTTGTCAAACAACTGATACTGCAAACGATCAAGCACCCAGCCACCGCCAAAAGTGATTTTGTCTTTGGCGGGTTCGCTGTTGGCGGCCTTGGCCGCTGCCGGCGTTGCGGAAGGTTCGCCACGGCGGATCACCGCCTTGATGCGCGCGGACAGTTCGCGCAGCTCGAACGGTTTGGTGATGTAATCATCCGCACCCATTTCAAGACCGACGATTTTTTCGGTGGTGTCGCTTTTGCCGCTGACGATGATCACCGGCACGCTTGAATGCGCCTTGATCTTGGTGAGGACACGAAAGCCCTCTTCATCGGGCAGGCCCAGATCAAGCAAAACCAGATCGGGTTTGCCGGATACGACCTTTTCAACGGCCTCGGCACCTGTAAAAGCCGAAAGCACGCGGTAGCCGTCTTCTTCCAGGTAATGCGAGACAGTCGTCTGCAAAGCCTGATCGTCATCAACGCTCAGTACAATAGCCCGATTTGGCATGATAGTTTACATATAGTTCAGGGGTTTACCGGATCGCGGCCAATCTACCCCGTTTGATACAGAAATGAAACAGAGATTTTGCTTGGCGGTTACGTGGCGGCAAAACTGCGCTTACAGACGGCTGGCATTCTGGAGGTAGATAAGCTGCACAACCAAACAACAGATACAAACGAAGACAAAAGGAGCCACACCATGTTCAATCCTTCTGCCCTGGTAAACGAGACCCCCAAGCTGCAAAAATTCGCCCTGCGCCTGACGCGCAACAAGGCGGATGCAGATGACCTGGTTCAGGCCACCCTGCTGCGCGCACTGGAAAAGAACGAGATGTTTGAAGAGGGTACCGACCTTTTCAAATGGACGGCCCGTATCATGTTCAACTCGTTCGTGTCGCAATACCGCCGCAAAAC
>JBEIPH010000223.1:0-3091 GCA_040377115.1 Micavibrio sp.
CCCCATCGCTGTGGTGGCGTGCGATTGTTGAGTGTGTGCTTCATGCCGCGATTGATAGAATTAAAGCCATGATTACCGCTCGCCATGGCTGGACCTATAAAGACAGCCGTTACTGGTGGGCGTTTGGTCTTGATCAGGAAGCGCATAACCTGACCCATCTGGCTTATATTGTGGCGATCATTTTGCACAACGGCGGATTAAACTGATCAGCCGAGCAAAAGCATCAGCCCGCACCCCAGATATACCAACCCCAAAACAATCAATATTTTTTGAGTAACATCACGAAAACGTGCGTCGCTCATGGCATTCAGGGCATAGGTGGACAGCACCGTGCCACCCAACGCCGCCAGTACAATAGCGCCGTAAAACCAAGGCTGGAACATATCCTCGCCCGCAATTGTTACAGCAGCAGACCCGAAATAAACCAACCGTGCGATATGGGCCAGTGTCTGCGTGGCGGCCTTGGTGGCGATGATCTGGTGCCTTGTTAGCGTGGTGGTTTTTTGAAAGAACAAATCAAGCAAAATACCCGTGACACCACCGCTTAGATGCAGGACGGTTGACAGCAACCCGCAAAGATAGCCATCACGCGGGCGCAAAAAATCGAGCGTCATTCTGGCGGGCAGCACATATTGCAAAAACGGCATCATACCAAGCAGGATAAACACCAATGGCTTTGAGGGTATGAATTGCAGCAACCCCATGACAACGCAGGCAGTCAAAAGACCGGCGGCGTAAAATCCCATCGGGCGCCACAGGATATGACGGCGATGTAAAAAGGCGCGAAAGCCGTTGGAGAAAAATTGTGCCAGTGCGTGCAAAAAGATTGCCGTGGTGACAGGCAACAGCCAGGCCAACACCCCCATCAACAACATGCCACCCGCCATGCCAAGCGTGCCTGAAATGATCGAGCCGATGAAAATGCAAAGAATGATGAGATAGGGCATAAGGCAAACTACTACCCGATTGCGGATAAAAAAAGTCCGGAGAACTTTTAAGGCTCTCCGGACAAACGGCGGTAATAGAGGGTGTGTAAGAAAACAGTACAAAACCCGTGCGCCCCCGACAAGTGAAAAATGCATGAAACTTAAAAAAAAGTGAAGTTTTTTGCAATTAAATAACAATAAATTGAGCTTATCAGCAATATAATTGCAAATAACTCATTTTAGGCCCTTTTGAAAACAATTCGACTTTAGGGTGCTGAACGGTTGCGATTACAGCCCTGATGGGGCATAACAAAAGCGTTCAAAACCACTGTAAAACCGCATCAAAAAGCAATAAGGGGCTGCTTGTGATGACCACCCAGATCCGCGCCGAAAAAACACCGCAAATCGATCCTGCCTATGCATGGCAACCGCAATCCGCAACAGCCGCACAAACAGCGCTGTGGCGTTTTATTCAGTCCTGCGGGCAAACGCCGGCACTGGGCGTATCGGGCTATCGTGACTTCTGGCGTTGGTCTGTTGAGGAAAAGGAACAGTTCTGGTCAAAGCTATGGGATTTTAGCGGTGTTGTTGGTGACAAAACGGGCCCCGTGTTTGTTGAGGGAAAAGATTTTAAAGACAGCCGTTTCTTCCCGCAGGCAAAAATAAATTTCGCTGAAAACCTTCTGCGCCGCCGTGATGATGCTCTGGCGATTGTTTTCCGTGGCGAGAACAAGGTCGAACGCCAACTGACCTTTGCCGAGCTTTATGATCGTGTCAGCCAACTGCGCCAACATCTGCAATCATTGGGTGTCGTGGCGGGTGATCGTGTGGCGGGTTACATGCCCAATATGCCAGAAACAGTTATTGGTATGCTGGCGACAGCATCGCTGGGGGCAATCTGGTCATCGGCTTCGCCTGACTTTGGTGTGCAGGGCGTGCTTGATCGTTTTGGCCAGATCGAACCAAAGGTGCTGATCACCGTTGATGGATATTGGTATAACGGTAAGCAGATTGATTGCCGCGAAAAGCTTGCTGAAGTTACCGCGCGTCTGCCATCGCTGTGCCAGACGATGATTGTCAACTACCTTGGGCTTGATACATCGGTACTTAAGGGTGCGGTTGATTTTGAGGCAACGCTGGCGGGATACACCGCGCAAACCATTCAGTTCGAGCGTTTTGATTTCAATGCACCGCTTTATATCATGTTCTCGTCAGGCACCACGGGCATCCCGAAATGTATCGTGCATGGGGCTGGCGGCACGCTGCTCCAGCACCTCAAAGAACATCGCCTGCAAGCTGACGTGCGCCGCGATGACAAGGTATTCTATTTCACCACTTGCGGCTGGATGATGTGGAACTGGCTGGTCAGCGCACTGGCCTGCGAGGCGTCGTTGCTGCTGTATGATGGATCTCCGTTTTATCCCAATGGCTACGCCCTGTTTGATTATGCGGCCAAGTATCAATGCACCCTGTTTGGTACCTCGGCCAAATATATTGATGCGCTCAGGACCTCGGATATTGACCTGCGCGATGGTGCGCGTGATTTGTCCAGCGTGCGTCTGCTGACCTCAACGGGGTCCCCCTTAAGTGCTGAGGGTTTTGATTATATCGGCAACCGTCTGTTGCCGGGTGTGCCTGTGGCCTCGATTTCCGGCGGTACCGATATTGTTTCCTGCTTTGTGCTGGGCAACCCCATTTCGCCTGTTGTGCGTGGTGAAATTCAGGGGCCTGGCCTTGGTATGGATATCGACGTGTTTGATGACAATGCCCAGCCGATCAAAGGCGACAAAGGCGAATTGGTCTGCAAAACACCGTTTCCCTGCATGCCGATTGCCTTCTGGAACGATGCGGATGGCGAGAAGTATCGCAAAGCGTATTTTGACCGTTTCCCTGCCATCTGGTGCCATGGCGACTGGTGTGAATGGACAACCAACGGCGGGCTGGTCATTCACGGCAGGTCAGATGCCACGCTTAACCCCGGTGGTGTGCGTATCGGCACGGCTGAAATTTACCGCATCGTTGAACAGATTGCCGGTATCCGCGAAAGCATCGCGGTCGGGCAGGACTGGGACAATGATGTGCGTGTTGTTTTGTTTGTGGTGATGCAGCCTGATTACGCGCTTGACGATACACTGGTGCAAAAGCTGAAAAAAGAAATCCGTGAA
>JBEIPH010000014.1:0-9802 GCA_040377115.1 Micavibrio sp.
ACCGGCGGCAAGCACGGCGTCACTCGCTTTTTCACCCACGGCCATCGCCGCCACACCAAAAGCTGTCGTCAGGGTGGTTTTGAAAAAATCACGATTTGGTTTGCTGGCAGCCATGAAAAAATCCTCGCTGTGAAACAGGGTTTACAAGTGTAGGACCACTATAAAAACAATTATAGATTATGTCTAATACATAATCTTAAGTATATGAATATATTTGATTAATTGGCGCTGTGTGTGGCCAGCTCGGCCATCAAATGACGCAGATGCGCGCGATTCCCGCTGTCATGCAGGCCCGCATACCAGCCCGATGTAAAGCGGCATCCGGCCAGATAGTTTTGCCCGCAAGGCAAATTGCCAAGGGCCGATAAATCATCGCGCATGATTTCCTGACGGCACAATCCCGATGACGACCACATCAATGCCATGTCGGTCACAAGTGCCGCATCAAGTGTTTCAAGCGCCAGCTGCTCGGCCGCGTTCACGCGCGCTGCACAGGCAAACCACTGGTTAAACGCAGCCTTAAGTGCGGTGCCGTTAAACTGGTTTTGTGCATCACAGGCAACGCTTTGCTCAAAGGTTGATGCAATATCTGCACTGGCACCCGCAATCAGGCTATGCCACAGCAGGCTTTCGCCACAACCGCGCAACTCCCAAGCAACCAAATGCATCAGGGCTTCGCTATCGGCCAACATCAGGCGGGTGTGTTCTAAATACTGTTCTGGCAGCAGGCGCAAATCAGGCGCGCTGGCCTGCTGATCATGCCAGCTGCGGCGCAGGCCCGCAATCAACCCTGCAAACAACCGTGCGCGTGTTTTATCGGCAAAGCCATCAAACCCGCTGTAATTGCCAAAATCGATGTGGGCCGACAGGCCATAGCGCGCGGCATAACAACGCACACGGCTTGGTGATTGCAGCGGGTCGCAACCCACCGTCACGCCGGCATCAATGGCATTTTCAAGCAAGCCACGGCCCGTCGGGCTTTGGCGCAGCAGGTCTAACAACCCCGCCATAACAGCCATAAAACCGCTGTTTTGTTGATTTTCAGGCAAGCCAAAAGCCGATAGCGCCACACGTCGCGGCGCATCTGACAGGGCCTCAAGCGGCTGGGCAAACCCCGCGCAAAATTCATCGCGCGTCAGGTCGGCAAAACAACCGCCGAGTACTTTGGTGTCGTTAAAAACAGACAGGCTGGTGGCTTTGCTTTCGTGCTCGATGTCTTCTGGTTCACGCAGCGTGCGTGTGATGTCACTTTCACGCATCAGCATGCAGGTTCACCACCACGCTTTGCTGACCATTTGGCAAGATCAACGATTTCAGCCGACAAACGCACAGATTCATTGAGCATTTGCAACTCTTTTTCCTGGAAGCTGCGCTCGAATTTGATGAACCACAGGAAATTCGCGTTTGATCTGTCTTCCACGCTGGCATAGGCAGGGTCTGTTGGCAGACGGCCAGCGGCCTGCATGGCCAGATAGTTGCGGCCCTGTGGCACTTCGCCCAGACGCTGGAACAGCTCCATGCCGACATGCGGACGGGCTTCGCGTGATTTGATATAGCCCGTTTCATCCAGCAACATTTGGTGAATGATGCGCTTGTCGTGAACTTTGGTGCGGCTGCCTTCAAAGAAACGGTCATAGGCTGCGCGTGCAGCCTCGCCATTGTTAAGGGTGCGGAAATCCTGACGCGCCTTGTCCTCAAACAGACGGCTGACATCGGCCATCGATGATTCAGTCAGATAATCCCAGGCCTCGTTGATACCGGCCAGTTTCAATTCCCACGCCATTTTGATCGCCATCATCAACACATCCGCCTGTTGGGCGCGGTTGACCAGGATCGCTTCATCAGGCTCATAGGTCAGGGGATTAACCAGCGCGCCTTGTGCATTTTGCCAGGCACGGCGCAGTTCGCGGGCCAGCAAGTTCAGCAAGTCACCGGTGGGGTGCAGCGGGTTAAGCGTAATGATATGGCGGGGGTTGTTACCCTCAGCACGGCCATAGTATTGCGACAACGGCACCTGACGGTCGTAAACAACGCTAACGCCCTGCGCCTTTAATGTATCGTAAAGTGCCTGCGCCGTACGGCTGACAAGCAAGGTTTCCAAAAGCTGGCCGATAGGTGCGATGTCTTGCGCGGACGGCGTTTTGTCGCAGACGCGCAGGTTATCGTGGCGCCAGTTAAGGCTGGCCCGATGACTGAGATGTTCAGCAGTTTGTCCTGCGCGCAGACGGCGCGTAACGTCGCCAAGCTTGCGTGCCGAAGGTTTTTTGCCAGACGCAGTCGTGACTGTTTGCGCCTCGATGTCCGCGACGTCGTGATCTGTGGCGCTTTCAGCCGCGCTGTTCTTGAGATCAAGATCTTTGCCCTCTTGGTCGTTGTTCATCGCTAAAACACCCTCTAAATTTCGCGATCAGTTTTTAGTATCTGCCCCTTTGCATGAAAAAACGGTTTCCCTCCCGTTTCCTGATCAAAGCGACAGTCATGAAAAGCGCGGTTTTCTTTTGCGTCCATTGGCGTCAAAAAAATGCTTTTCATTCCCTCTCACCCTCATCATGGGGGGCAGATGGTTAACAACCCTTTGCACTGTTCAAAAAAGCAGGGAAACACTAAGATTACGGAAAAATACAGCTGTATTCCGTGGGGTAAAGATTAAAATAACATTAAAATCAAGCGGTTGGCGAATCGCTCGGCAGGGTGGGTGCCAGCTGCGGGGGCGAATCAATTATCCGGAATACGGCCAACATCTCCAGCAGTGCCACCAAAATCCCCGTTTGCATCAGCCTCAATCGCGGCATGGCAACCACGGGTGCACGTCCTGCCTGATCAGCAAAATAACCCGCCATGCTTGCAGCCATCAGTGGTGCGTGCGCGTAATCAGCCACCGCATCGCAGGCTTGTTGCGGTGTTAGTTGTCCGCGCATCACCAGCGCTGCTGATAAAAACAACCCATCAAAAACCAGCGGGCCATTGGCGGCATTGGCCCAATCAATCAAATAGGTTTTATCTGTTGTCAGTAAAAAATTATCGCCGCGCAAATCGCCGTGTATCAAACCGCATTGAAGTTCTTGTTGTGAAAACGCCTCAACGCTTTGCAGTAACGCCGCAAGGTTTTTATCAAGCCATCGGCCACCCTCAGCAAAAAGCTGCTCAAATCTTTGTCGTGCAACCGGCTGTGTGCTGACCTGCCGCCATTTGCGGCTGTTGTCAAAAAAGCCCTTTAAATAGGGGTTTTCACGGTAATCCGGCAGGCCGCTTATTGAGGCGTGCGAAAGTTTTTCCAACCACAACAACGCTTCATTGGCGCTGATGTCGCGCTGATGCTGACCCGCATCAACCCAAACACCCAGCCACCAGCCGTTATCATCGCCAGCATCTTCACTGACCATACCCAGCAGGGCAGGGGCGTGTGATTGTATAAAGGGGTTGTTTTTACAAACCGACACTTCGCCGCGCAAATTGGCCGCCCCATGCGAAGGATCTGCGGGGTGGGACCCTTTGACAAAAACCTGCCTGCTGTTATCAAGCATCATGCGCCAGCAGGCGGCGTTGGAAAATCCACCGTAAATTGTTTGCGCCTTCAAGATGGTTTGTGCGCCCGCCAGCTGGCAGATATGACGCTGCAGCGTTGCGGGAAGGGCCGTAAAATCAGGCTTTTGCGCCTGTAAGTCGGCGCGCGGCAGGGCGGAAAGAAAGGGGGCAAAGGGGGCGGCGTTGTTCACGCTCAGGCTGCGTTGTCCTGTAAAACAGGCATGCCTTCGATTTTTAGTTCTTCGTCAGACATGCTGACGATGCCGTCTGCTTTAACATGGATCTTTGTCTGAAACAGGCTGTCTTTGAAAACCATATAGGCCATCAGGCTAAAGCTGCCGTCGGCATTGCTTTCAAGAACATGCAGCGGTTCCAACATTTCCTGCATCACTTTGCGGCCCTGCAGGGGTGGTTCTACTTGCCATTTAATGTCGTCAATCGCCTCGACAATGGTGAATTTGCCGTGGCGGCCGCGCACATAGCTGAAAAAGAAACGCACGTAATCGCAAACATTGCCAACATCAAGGCTGATGGGCGCTTTTTCGTTGGTCTCGTAAATCGTCTGGTTGGTCCAGGTGATGACATTAACGTCGCCTGGCTTGTAAATCGCAAATTTGCGCACCGCCGGCACAACCGACAGATCTGTCAGTTCACACAGCTGATAGCCGCGATAAAAAGGCAGGGGCTGCACGCGCAGGGTTGTGCTGTCGGGTGAAAAAGGAACAGGTTCAAGATGTGGATTGATTTCATCCAACATTCTTGCCGCTCGCTCGGCATCCAGTTTTTGCCAATCCCCGTTCATCGGGTCCCGCCCTATTTTGTTTTCAGTCGAGGTATCGTAACGCAAAAAAAGCGCCGCTGAAAAGGATAAACTACGCCTTACACATTATGCGAAGGTTTCGCCCTGTGGACAGACCTGTGCAGGAATCGATGGATGAAAAAGAGGATAACCCGCGATCTGGGATAAACAGGCGCTTGGCAGATCCTTGGCCAATTTTTCTACACAGGCCGTTTTTGAAAAAGAAAAACAGGGATAAGCCTGCCTACAGCCCACCTGTAAAAAGGCCCGCGTTATCTACACAGCGCTATTTATTTGTTTTTAAATAGAAAAATCAAACAATCCACAGACTTATCCGCCTTTTCAGGTCAAGTTTGGTGTTCTCTTTTTCATGTATAAAAGCGGGGATAATAACTTTTCCCCATATTCCCCATCACAACTGTCTACCACCACCTTTTTAAATACTTTAATAAGAAGGGATGCTTGCCTCTTTCCTGACACCCCAGTCTAAACCCCAAAAAACTTTGCTGCGTGCTTTGGCAGGCGAAGCGTTATCAACGCCGCCCTTTTGGCTAATGCGACAGGCGGGGCGTTATCTGCCCGAATATCGCGCGCTGCGGGCACAGGCAGGCAGCTTTCTGAATTTGTGTTTTAACCCCGTGCATGCTTGCGAAGTAACGCTGCAGCCGTTGCGCCGTTTTGACATGGATGCGGCGATTATCTTTTCAGATATTCTGGTCATCCCCCACGCCCTTGGCCAAAAACTTGATTTCGTCCAAAACGAAGGCCCCAGGCTGGACCCCGTGCGTGACGAGGCCGCTCTAGCCAGACTATCCCTAGACCGCCTCCACGAGCGTCTGACGCCCGTCTATGAGGCCCTTAGCCTGACACGGGCAAAATTGGCCCCGGAAAAAACACTGATTGGCTTTGCGGGGTCACCCTGGACTGTCGCCTGTTACATGATTGATGGTCAGGGCGGGGTGCTTGGGGGAGGCTTTGCGCAAACGCGGGCCATGGCGCAGGCGCGCAATCCTTTGCTTGACCGTTTGATGAACCTGCTGGTCGAAGCCACGGCCGAATATCTTTCGGCCCAGATCACCGCGGGGGCCGATGTCGTGCAGCTGTTTGACAGCTGGGCCGGTCTTTTGCCCGATGATGACAGTTATGAACGATACGTCATTCATCCCACCCGCGCGATTATCACCCGCCTGCGCGAAAAACACCGCCATGTGCCCATCATTGGCTTTCCACGCGGCAGCGGAGAGCGCTACGCGGCCTATGCCGCGGCCACCAACGTAAATGGTATCGGGCTTGACCAGAACGTCCCCCTTGGCTTTGCCCGCGAAACGCTGGGGCGCAAGGCAACCTTGCAAGGCAACCTTGACCCCATGTTGTTGCTGGCCGGCGGCAAACGCTTTGAAGATGAAGTTCGCCTGATCCTTGATACTTTTTCAGGCCATCCGTTCATTTTTAATCTCGGTCACGGCATTGACAAAGAAACCCCCATTACCCATGTAGAGCGACTGGTCAGCCTTATTCGGGAACACAAGCCATGATCGTCGACAAACAGATGTTACAGGGCCGCACCGCCATCGTGCTGATGAACCTTGGCGGGCCGTCGGACGAGGCGGCGATCAGGCCGTTTTTGTATAATTTCTTCATGGATAAAAACATCATTCAGGCACCCCTGCCGGTGCGCTTTCTGCTGGCGAAATGGATTGCCTATTCCCGCGGCCGTGGTGCGGCACACGAAAGCTATAAACATCTGGGCTATCGCTCTCCTCTGCTTGAAAATACAAAACTGCAGGCCGTGGCGCTTGAAGGCTTGCTCAAACCCCATGTGCCAGACGGCGGTGCGCTTGGCTGTTTTGTTTCTATGCGGTACTGGCATCCGCTGGCTGATGAAACCGTGCGCGATGTTTTAAAATTCAAACCAGACCGCGTTATTTTACTGCCCCTTTATCCGCAGTTTTCAACCACCACCGTGCGCTCCTCCTTTCAAAGCTGGCATCAGGCCGCCAAAAAGGCCGGCCTTGTTGTGCCCACGGATGAAATTTGCTGTTATCCTTTAAATACAGGCTTTGTTGAGTCTTCGGCCGCGCTGGTAAACAAGGCGCTTGATGCCGCACCGCCGCGCACACGGGTTTTGTTTTCTGCCCACGGCCTGCCCGAAAAAATCATCAAACAAGGCGACCCTTATCAATGGCAATGCGAACAAACCGCCTTGGCGATTGTCAAGGCGATGGCGCGCCCCGACCTTGATTGGCAGTGGTGTTATCAAAGCCGCGTTGGCCCGCTGAAATGGATCGGCCCCTCAACCGAAGAAGCGCTTGAAAAAGCCGCCAAGGACGGTGTGGGTGTGTTGGTCTATCCCCACGCCTTTGTGTCCGAACATGTCGAAACACTGGTTGAAATTGAACTGGAATACCGCGAAAAAGCCCATGAAATGGGCATTCCGTGGTTTGGCCGCGTGACAACCGTGGGCAGCGACGCCCCGTTTATCAAGGGGCTGGCACATGAAGTCCTGACCCGTCTGGCAAAACCAAATACTTGTGCGCGCATCTGCCCCGCCAACTTTAAACAGTGCCCCTGCAAACAGGGGGAGAGACGCGCCGCCTGATGGTTAGTTTTTTAAGCGAACATTATTTCATCATCAAAGCACTGCACCTGATTGCCGTGATCAGCTGGATGGCGGGGTTGTTATACCTGCCGCGTCTGTTTGTTTATCATGCCGATGCCGAAAAAGGGTCCGAGCTGTCGGAAACCTTCAAGATCATGGAGCGCAAGCTTTACCGCTTCATCATGAATCCGGCGATGATCGCAACCTGGATTTTTGGTTTGTTGATGCTGACGGCCAATCCGGTTTTGCTCGCACAGGGCTGGATGCACTTTAAACTGACGCTGGTTATTCTAATGACGGGTTTTCATCATGTGCTGGGCGCCTGGCGCAAAAAATTCCTTGCTGATGCCAATACCCGCAGCCACAAATTTTACCGCAAGGTCAACGAAATCCCCACCTTGCTGATGATGGGGATTGTTTTTCTGGCGGTGCTGAAAACGCTATGAATTTCAGAATGACCCATTCAAAAGGCAACGCCCTTTTTCTGATCTTAATCGCGGTTGCGCTGTTTGCAGCACTTTCTTATGCGATCACGACATCAAGCAGGAGTGGCGGCAGGGGCACTTCTGCCGAAAACGCACGTCTGGTGGCAGGCCAGATTTTTCAATACGCGTCAGAAATGCGCGCTGCTGTACAGCGACTTCAGCTTATCAATGGATGTACTCTCGAGCAGATCTCTTTTTACAAGGCGGGCGAGCCTTTACACATCACCTACTACGCGAATCCGAACGCACCTGCAGATGGCCGGTGTGACGTTTTTGGTCCTGACGGTGCCGGCTTGACCTATGTCCCACAATGGATGGGCTGGAATGAATATAACACCTACGATAATTACACGCATGCCGCTTGGGAAACAGAGGCCGCCACAGGCCGTTTTATACCAGAAGGGCGTGGGCAGTTTTATGATGTTGGAACAATGTATGGCACGGAATTAACCGTGAACACCTACTACGTCAACGAAGAGCTTTGTCGCGCTTATAATAGACTTGCCATACAAACCACAGATATACCGCCTGGCTACTTGCCAGGTTTTTACGGCTCGTGGATGGGCGCTTTTGTGGGTGACGGTGTGAACGATAGTCATGCGGCGACAACTGCGCCCGTCCTTCTGGGGGAGGTAACCGCGTGTGTAGAAAATAAACATGTGCCCGGTGTTTACGGGATGTATTTTGTTCTGGTCGAGCGGTAATTTTTATCTAGGTAAAAGGCTTACTTAGGTTTGGCTGGAATGCTGGGTTCGCTTGGCATAGTGAAGCGCTTTTTGCCATGGATCTGGCCCTGCAGCACATCGTCTATGCTTTTAAGCGTAAGCCCGGCACACACCAAAAGATCACTGTAAATCGCGCGTGTTTCTTCGTCGTTCAGCGGCCGTTGCCGATAAGTCTCGTGGTAGTCGTCATATACGCCGCGGCGTGTTTCCTTGGTGCGCTTTTCAGCTGGGCGGGTCATCGCAATAGTGGCGCGGTTAAAGGCCAGTGATAGCTGATCGCGTAAAGGTTCAAGATAACTGAAATCTTCGCGACCCAAGCTAATCGCAACTGTTGCGTTTTCCGACAGCGCTTTGATTGCAGCGCGCTCAACGGCAAGGTCAATGTCGTCTGTATCAGGCACTTCCTGGCCCTTGTAATAAGCTGCGCGGATTTTCACCAATGTCTCGCTGACAAAGTTTTTGCAAATATCAAGCAGGTCAACAGGGGCGCGTTGTTGTTTCATCAGCGCCTCTTTTGCGGCGGCGCGCTGTTGTTGCGCGCGCTCTTCGGCCTCGCGCTCGGCTTGCTCTTGGGCCTTTTTTTGCTCTAAGACATCGCGCAAGCGATTGACGCTGTTAATCTCTGAGATTAGCTGTTCGTTTTTAGACATGTATTTGCTGCCGCCATCGCCCATGATTGACCTCAATGTTTGCCGATGTTTTTAACATAACGCAAAAAAGGAGTCACGCGATTTCCTTATAAAGTATAATTTTCATTATTTATTATAGGCTTAAGCCTGTTGACAAGTTGGCCTGTTTCCCGTTAATTTGGGCTTATTCAACAGGCCGTCCGTCCGGACAGTGACCTGCCCTCCGATAAAAAACATTCCGGCTTTCAAAGCCCTGGCTTAAAACCGCCCGCTTTCCGCGCGGCTGTTTTCAACATCACCCACCACCACTCAGGAAAGTTACACACGTGTCAAAACGCCCACATCGTCATGGTTCAGGTTCTCATCACGGGGGTGGTCGCGGACCACGCGGCCCAAACATGGGCGGCCCGATCGATGGCGCAGAAGTTGAAGGCCCGGCCGCCGAAGACATCGTGGCCCCGCGCGACCCCAACGTCAAAGTCATGAACCTGCATGAGCTCAAGGAAAAAAATCCCGCCGAACTTCTGGCCTATGCCGAGGAACTGGGCGTTGAAAACGCCTCCACCATGCGCAAACAGGAAATCATGTTTGCCGTGCTCAAAGAATTAGCTGAACAAGAAATTCCGATTGTTGGCTCTGGCGTACTCGAAGTATTGCAAGACGGCTTTGGCTTCCTGCGCTCCCCCGAAGAAAACTATCTGCCAGGCCCTGATGATATTTATCTCAGCCCCACGCAGATCCGCCGCTTTGGCTTGCGCACCGGTGATACGGTTGAAGGTGAAATTCGCGGACCCAAAGAAAACGAGCGTTACTTCGCGCTGCTGCGTTTGTCTTCGATTAACTTTGAAAACCCCGAAAACATCAAACACCGCATCAATTTTGACAACCTGACGCCGCTGTATCCCGAGCGCAAGGTAAAGCTTGAAATCGAAAACCCCACCAAAACAGGCATGGTCCAGCGCGTGATCGAACTGGTCAGCCCCATTGGTTTTGGCCAGCGCGCCCTGATTGTTGCCCCGCCGCGGACAGGCAAAACGGTG
>JBEIPH010000153.1:0-4196 GCA_040377115.1 Micavibrio sp.
CACAAAACGCGACAGCGCAGCCGTCTCTTTATCGGCCGCGATATGGCCCTGTGCCTTGGCGCGTTCAAGGGCGCCGATTAGGGCTTTTTCTTTGCGCTCCACATACTCGGCAACAACAGCGCTGATGCGCGGGTTGATCGAGTTAATGTTCAGCAGCGAGTTGATTAGAAAACAGCCATTGGCACCGCTGTTTGGTTTTGATTCATCGGCGTAGGCGTCGATTTCTTTTTCAAGCGCGGCGCGGGCATCTGGCGTGTTGTTCAGTGCGTCAAGACGCGGTGCAATGTGGTGCTGCAGGTACAAGCGCAGCGAGTCTTCAAAGACTTGCTCCTTGTCACCCAAGGCGTTGTAGACAGAACCAAGATGCAGATTGAGTTTTTGTGCGAGATCGCGCATTGAGGTATCGCTATACCCCTGTGCCCAAAAACTCTCCATCGCTTGCATCAAGGCTTTCTCTTTGCTGAATTCTAACTTGCGTCCCATCGCTCGTTTTATGTGCCTTCGTGCTTAAATGTGAGAAAACATCAAATATGCCTTTGGTATAGGACCAGAATCGTGCCTTGGCAAATGGTATATCGAGAACGCACGATCAAGAAATCCCTGTAAATCAGGGGGTTCTCGTCTTTTGACCACGGCATAGAGGTCCGCACTTTACAAATTTTTCATATTTTAAAGATACGATAGTAAAACTTGGTCTTTGCAGGCCAAGGTGTTTTTTAAAAGCAAAGGATAGCGAGCAACATGGCGCGACGCGACCAGCACGACAGTGAAATTGATCAGGCTCTTGTTAATAACGAAACCACTCTTGAAACACGCGAATTGGTCTGGGAATTATCCCAGCCGCATATCGATCGGGCGCGTATTCGCTTTTTGATCGACACGGGTGCTTGTGTGCGCGACGCGCTCAGGCTTGCCGATATTGATGAAAAACAGTTGATGAAAAGCCCGCAGCTGCGCGTTTTACAACTGCATCGTCATCTTGTTCAGGCGGGCGCGTAAAGCTCGCCTGCATTTGCCGGTACGGGTGGCAGTTTGTGGCTGTTTTTAATGGCCTGCCACTTCGCGCGCGTTACCAGCATATGTTCATCGCCGTAACGCAGAGCCATCATATCCAGCCAGATATCAAGGTAGGGATTGTTGCGGTTTGATTTGTACTGATAAACCGAATAAAGGCTGGCGGTGTTGATCTCGCCCAGAAAAGCCAGCTGCTCCATCACGCACTGGCGTGCTGCGTGACCGTTGATGGCGGTGTTGCGCGCACTTGCATCTTCTTCGGTGATAAAGGCAACCAGACGATGAAGGGCGGCTGCACCCTCGCGTGCCACCATCAGTCCGGTGGACAGGCACAAAATGTCATTGAGATGAAAAACCTTGCGCACCGGTTTTGCCGAAATTGTATCTTGGCGTGATACAATGTCATGATCGCTCAACGAAGAGAGTGTCGTTGTTGTCAGGGCATCGCTCGTGGTCGCTTTGGTTTCTGTCATCAGACACCTTTGGCTGCGCGGCTTTGATTTTGGTTTGTTGCTATGCAATATGCCACAAAGGCGATAAAAGTCAAATTGTTTTCATAAACCATATGCGGGTTAAGGGTATGTTTTTAAATGTCTTTTTTTCCAAAAACGGCTTTAACCTATTTTTACAGCGAAAAAGCATAAAATAGTGTGGGGTAATGCCTGTGGGGAAAAGAATCGTGTCCGGCAAAGACAGACGAACAATGCAAAAACCGCCAATCCGTCAGCAGTCCGGCAACGTGCTGTTTTATATTCTGATTGCCATTGGCTTAATCGGTGCGCTGACCTTTGCCATGAGCCGCATGCAACAGGCAGACCCATCAACCGCAGATAAGATATCAATGGATGAGCAAATCCAGCGGCTGTTTATTTACAGCGCCGCTGTGGGCGGCACCATCAACCAGATGATTGCGGGCGGTATGTCGGCGCAAAATTTTTACACGCAACTTGATACAACGCTGCCAGGCGCTGCGGGTTTTGAAACAGCGCCACATAACCGCAAGATTTATCATCCCTATGGCGGTGGCCTAACCCCGCAGTTTGAAAGCGCGGCGTCAACCGATTCAAATCGCGTGGCCTATCAATACAACATTCACAAAGGTGCCTTTATTAGCGATATCGGTAAAACAAGTGCGGTTGTTAGTGATGTGGTGTTTGTTGCGCGTATCTCGACGCTGGCGCAATGCCAGCGCATCAACAAGATGCTCTATAATTCAACAACGGTTCCGGCGATGACCAACGCCGCATTTAACGCGCTGTTTGTTGCTGCGGGTGCCGCCACACCTAGTCTTGCAATTAATTCGATAGCCTGTGCCGGCTGCGTCGGTAAGGTACAGCAATGCATCAGCAACAGTGATGCGAGTGGTTACTTATACGGCTATTACAGTGCGCTGCTGCCGGGTTAAGGCTTTTTCGGGCGGGGGATGCTTGGCGATTTAACGCGCAAGATATCTTTTGACAGCGTTTCGCGTTTTGCAACTTCGGCAGCCAGATTAAAATCAGGTGATAGTTGACGATGAAGCTGCGCACCGGCACTGACCAGCAGGCGCAACAGCGGGCTGTGTACGATCGTGTTGCTGCTGCCGCTGGTGTTTTTGATGTAACGGTCAAGCACGGTCCAGCCGAAATCATCGCGCCCATCAATCAGGCTGGGGGCACGCTCCAACATCCAGCTAAGCGCATTGAGAAAGCCTTCGTCTTCGCGGTGTTTGACATTGCAGGCCCAGCGGTAAAACAGGGTTTCGCTTGTGGTGCCGATGTGGTTGAACAGGAATTTGGCTGACCCCAGCTCTTTTTCCAGCGCAGCCAGTTTGGCGATGGCTTCGACATAGTTTCCTGCCAGGCCATGCTGCAACAAAGACTGTTTAACATCGTTTGTTTTAAATTCCTGCATCAATAGGTCGGGATGAATGCCGGCAATTTTTTCCAGCGGCAACTTGCCAAACAAATGGCTGGCAAGGGGCACCGGATGCGCTTTTGATCCGGCGATGTCGTCAGCCAGCGCATAAATATAGCGGCTGTTATAAGCAAAGGTAAAACCAAGCGTCTTGGCATCAAAGGCCTCGTGATGCGCAATGGCGGACAACCACGGTGTCGCTTGTGCAATATCGTCTTTGAAGGTGCCAATCACCAGACTGGTCAACCCGGCCAGCGGATGGGCGGGCACATCAAGGCAGCTATCAAGCGCGCCCGTCTTGAGCAGTTTTTGAAACGCCGCTAAATTTTTTGCGGGAAGAATATCTGTGTAGAGCGTTTTAAGCGCGGCTGGCACGTTTTCATCATCAAGGAATTTCTGCACGCTGGCGGGCAGGACGGGTTTGGGTGGCGACGCAACGCTTGTGCTTTCCGACGATGAATATTCGGAAGGTTCTTTGCTGTCGTAATAGCCGTCGTATTCTTTGATCATGGTAAAAGCCTTGGGCTTAAAGGGGTTGTTATTGTTATACATAATCAATGACCAAGAGTCAATTGTTGCGGCCGGTGTTTGCACAAGGGGCAAGCCACAGGGGATAATCAGTCAAGTGTATGATTAAGAAGGTTTATTTCCGCCAGATGGCTTGCGCAGATTGGGGCGCGGGGGCATGTCGTCGTTATCCGCCCGGGTAAAACGGGGCTTGGCCGGTGGCTTTTCGGTTTTGGCTGATTCCGGCGTTGGCGTGGTTTTGCGCATCAGATCGGGGTAAAGCGGCAATTGTTTGGCGTATTGGCCACCCGCCACAATCAGGCGCTGGACGATGGGGCTTTCGCGGTCTTTTTTCTCTGCCAGACGATCAAGCAAGGTCCAGCCCTTGGCATCCACCAGATCTGGGTCAGCGCCATGGTCAAGCAACTGGTCAACCAGTGACAAATCATTTGCAGCAACGGCCAGATGAAGCGGTGCGCGGCCCTGCGCATCACGTGCATTGATATGCGCATTGGCGTTCACCAGCAATTCGATCAGCGCGGGCATGCGGCGTCTAACCGCTTCGTGCAACAAGGTGTTGCCATCAACCGTGCTGCGGTTGACATCGGCACCTGCACGCACCAGCTGTGTGGCCAGCGCCATCAGCAGGGCTTGTCTTTCAACGTTTGCCTGCCCTGGTGTCAGTTGTGCCAGCAGCATATCAAGGGGCAGTTGATCGCGGTTATTGGTAAGGTGGCAAAGACCCGCATCGCGCGCCAGAAGGCGCGTCGCCATGGCGG
>JBEIPH010000274.1:0-1711 GCA_040377115.1 Micavibrio sp.
GAACCTCGGCCACTGAACTTGTGCTCCTGACCCAAGTTCCACGCGATTTCTGTATTTCCGCTAATAATGCGGTCGGCATTGTCAACACAGGCGGAAACCCGCCGCAAAAGGCTGGCGATGCCAATTGGCAGTTTCAAACGCCGCTTCCAAATTGGCGAGCGTGGGGACAATGGATGATTGACAACTTTGCAGGTGGCCGGTGGCAGCAATTTGGGTCGCTGAATAGCGAACTGTCAAATCAAGACAGCGGGTGCTGGCAATCCACGGTCGGTGGAGCCTACGTTTATTATGTTGTCTTGATGGTAAGGTAACCACCTCTTCTTTATTTTATGAAAAATAAAATCGGCTATAACAATAAATTCCTGTTATTTCGTTGTTAAACAGGGAATTGACCGCAAGACGGTTTGATACCGCACTGCCCGCACCACCATTTTTTCTTTACGCCTCTAAAACCTACTTCCGGCTCTGCTTGCGTTTGGTAAACCAGCCGCGGCCGTAGTTTGTGCATATTTCGGTGTTTTTGGGGATTGGGCGGAGGGCTTCGAGAGAGTGGTAGATGGTGCCGGCGTCTTCTTCCCAGGAAATATCGGCGTTGGGGTTTTCGTCATGGTTACAGAAAGCCATCACCCCCATAACAATAAAGCTGGTCTGTTTTGGCGTTTTGATATGAAAGAGCCTCCGCTGGCTATTTGAAAGTTCATCCACCTTGAACTTGTAATCATGGAGAATGGTTTTTTCAGCCTGCGCGGTTGCTGCCTCATCCAGCAAGATGGCTGGTGAAATTTCCAGTATCTCGCCCTCATCGATATCACGCGCACAAAACACACCCCGCCCTTTTGCGGGCGTTAGTTTTAGATAAAGACTTTTTTTACGGTCCAGCGTGTAGATGTCTTTGTTGGACATATCGCTTGGCGCCCCTATCTCAAATACGTCGCTTGTATGCGTTGGATCAGGCGGTCGATGGCGGCGAGCTCTTTCACCCAGTCATCGGGTGCTTTCAGTTTTTTGGTTGCGCGATATTCGACGAGCCCTTCGCGGGCGGTCGTCAGGCTGGCCACTGCTTTCTCGTATTCAAGAAGCTTGAGGTAAATTTCACCCAAATCCTTGTGGTACAGACAGACCATGATATTGAGGCTTTTGTCACGCGCATCAAGCGCGATGATGGCGTGGCAGACTTCTTCTGCCAGTGGATAGTCCTTGCGATGGATGGCGTTGTTTAGCTTTTCGCGCAGCGCGGCAAGTTCTTGGGTGTGTTTTTTATTCTCGCTGCGTGCCATTTCTTAATCCACTCGTTTGCTTGTTCTAGATATGTGCGGCTATGACTTTTAGAAAAACGGCACCGTACTTTTGCAGTTTACTATCACCCACGCCATGTACCGCTGCCATCAGTGACAGCGTGTTTGGCTTGAGCGTGGCCATATCATGCAGTGTTTTATCATGAAAAATAACATACGGGGGTATATTTCGTGCCCGCGCCAGCTCCATCCGCGCTGCCTTTAACGCCGCCAGCAGGGTGGCGTCACCGGTGAAATCAACGGCGGCGGTCCGTCTGCTTGTGGCTGGCTTGGCCTGGCGTTTATCCGCCTTGCGCAGGCGCAGGGGTTTCTTTTCTCGCAGGAATGCCATGCCCTGATCAGTCAGGCGTAGTCCGCCATGCGTCACATCGGCTGCCAACAGGTTGAAGGCTATCAGCTGGCGAAAGACTGCCTGC
>JBEIPH010000233.1:0-2968 GCA_040377115.1 Micavibrio sp.
GCACAGCTTGGGCCACATCGCCTTTGTACTGGATTTGCTGTACGCGGCCTTCAGCGGCGCGGTGTTTGGCAACACCCCCTGAATAGCGGTTCATGGCGGTGGCTGATGACATGCCGTAGTATTCAAGGGTGTTGTCGCCGTCTTTGATTTTGGCAAGCTGATCATCGCTCAGTGCTTCGGTGTGGCCAGCCAGCATGCCACCAAGCATGACAAAATCAGCACCCGCCGCAAAAGCCTTGGCGACATCGCCCGGTGTTTTGCAGCCACCATCGGCACAAATCAATCCACCAAGCCCGTGTGCTGCATCAGCACACTCAATAACAGCAGACAGCTGCGGATAACCAACACCCGTCATCATGCGCGTGGTGCACACAGAGCCGGGGCCGATGCCAACCTTGACGATGTCCGCACCCGCCAAAATCAGCGCCTCGGTCATATCAGGCGTGGCGACGTTGCCTGCCATTAAAACGATGTCGGGGTTGGCCGCGCGAATATCGCGGATCAGATCGACAAACATTTCGGTATAGCCATTGGCAATATCAAGACACAGGCGTGTGCGGCCCAGTTTTTTCAGCGTGTCGGTGATTTTATCAACGCTTTCCATGCCAAAGGTGACAAAGGCATGTTCGGGCAGCTTGGCTTCTTGCCATTGTTCAATGGTGTAATATTTATGCACGGCGGTGAACATCTGATGTTCAGAAAGTGCCCTCGCCATGTTGAATGTACCAACACTGTCCATGTTGGCGGCAATCACGGGTACACCCACCAGCGGGCCTTTGCCATGCGGCAATTTGAAAGTGCGCACCAGATCAACACCGGCGCGGGTTTTCAGACGCGAGCGTTTGGGGCGGATAAGAACATCATCAAAATCAAGCTTGCGTTCGCTATCGATGCGCATGGGTAAAGGTCTCCGGACAGCATAAATCACGCGCAGCTTAAGGGCTGCGTTGCCTTGAAACCATGATCGTCAAAAGATGTCGGGGGTTTCGACTATACTTACTGAATCGCGCGCAAACAGGCAAGGGGGAATTTTACGTGTTTGGCTTGGATTTAATCGTTGGTTTGGGTTTGGCTGGTTGGCGTGATGGACTAATCACGCTGGCAAGATGATCAAGCGTGCGCTCAACCCGCGCGATCAGATTGGCATCAATTCTATTATTTTCACCAATCGCGCGCAGGCGTGACGCAGCATCTGAAAAGCCCTCGTGATTAAAAAGCGGAGGAAGGTTGTTTGAAATTATTTGCATGGCACGCGCACGCTGCGGATCACTGTCGAAATTTTCCTGTGCCGCTAACGTCCATATCTGTGCCTCGGTCATATCAACGCGGCCAGACTGTTCGTGTTGTTGTAAAACACGTTCAAGCGCAAGCGCGGTCTTGCCATACTCTTTTCCTGCGTCTGTTCCTGCTTCATAAATTTCACGATAGATCCTGATATCGCTCACCAATGCCAGAAACGCACGCGCGCGGTTTTGATCTGGATGGTGTTTAAGCAGCAGGCGGGCGGCGGCGGCATCGGCCTGTGCTTCGTTGGCACCCATGCAATGCGCACGTTCGTGATTGAGGGCAAAAGCATTGAATTCAGGCGCATAGTCGTAAGGCAAATTTATTTTTGCGCGCGGGGTTTCAAGGAATCCACGCACCCAGTCAGCGCCATCATAGGCTTGTGAAACACCGGCAATGCTGCAGGCGTATATACTGTAATCCTCACCCCTTTCGGGTAGGGCGCGCGGACTAAGACCGACAAAGGGTGTGCCGGAATTCTTCAGTGGTAAATAAAGGGGGCTCACGTGCATCGCCGCCATACCCATGGCTGCTGTCGTTGCCTGACCTTCGGATAAACCGCGGCTTTGAAGTTCGAGCGAAAGTGGGTCGACCATATCCGTTACATCACCAGATAAAACATTGGCATCTGTGATGGGATCAGAACGACGCCAGCGCTCAAATTCTTCGCGATGTAGGATAGAAACGATAACGCTTTGGCCTTTGCTGTTTGTCAGGGTTTCAACCTCGACAAAATCAGAAAAATCGGGCGGGATTGGTGGCTGGGCTACTTTGTTAAATCCTTGCGACAACCCCAGCAGCAACGCACCCCCTGCAGCAATGGCGAGGGCATCGTAAAATTTTTCCCGACTGATAAAACCGGTCGTTTTCTTCATGCTGGTATTATAGAAAAAGCGGGTAAATATTGAATTAACGGTTATATTTCAATTATTTACCGATGCAAAAATCGCGGAAAATCTTATCCAGCAGGTCTTCGACGTGCACGCGACCGGTGATGCGGCCAAGGGCGCGCAGGGCCATACGCAGGTCTTCGGCGATCAATTCGGGGAGGCCGCCAGTTTCAATTTGGCTGACGGCGCGCTGCAGATGTGTTTGCGCCTCGCTCAGCGCTTCGCGGTGTCTGGCACGGGTTAGCACGGGACCCTCACGCGTCATCAGGCTGTCACGGGCACGGGTGGTGAGCTGTTCAAGCAAGCGGTCAATCCCCGCGCCTGTTTTCGTTGAGATGATTAAATCATCCTGCGCAGGTGTTTTCAGCAAATCGGCTTTGGTCAAAACCACAATCGCGCGATCGTCAATTTCATTGAGGGTGACGGCGTCTTTATCAGCTGTTGCGTCAAACAGGGCCAAAACAACGTCTGCTTCCTCGGCGTGTTTGCGCGCGCGTTTGATGCCTTCGGTTTCAATGGCGTCACTGCTGTCACGCAGGCCGGCGGTATCGGCCAGCACCACGGGGTAACCACCCAGATCAAGCGCCACTTCGATCACGTCACGCGTGGTGCCTGCGGTGGGTGATACAATCGCAGCGTCGCGTTGCGCCAGCGCATTAAGCAAGCTTGATTTACCTGCATTGGGCGCACCAATGATGGCAATGCGCAGGCCATCGCGCAGACGCTCCCCACGGCGGGCATCGGCCAGATGGGTTGAAATATCATCAAGCAGGGCAGAAACAACGCCCGTCACC
>JBEIPH010000234.1:0-2937 GCA_040377115.1 Micavibrio sp.
AGTTGGCGGGTTGTTTTAATGGGGGCGGCGGTGCGTGCCTCGACAATACGCTTGGCAATACGGCGGGAGGCGCGTTCCTCGCCATAGGTGAAAATAATATCGGCCAGTTGTTGTTCGCTTGCGGTATTCACCACATCAGCCGCACTTTCGCCCGTCTGGCCCATGCGCATATCAAGGGGGCCATCATGGCGGAAGGAAAAACCACGCTCTGGTTGGTCAATCTGCATCGATGACACACCAAGGTCGAGCACCAAACCATCAATCGCCTGCACGTCGTGTGTTGCCAGCAAATCCGCAACATCACCAAAACAGCCAGCCAACGGCACCAGACGTCCGTTGAAATCAGCCGCCATGGCGCGCGCGGTTTCAAGCGCGGCGGGGTCGCGATCAATCGCATACAACTGGCAATTTGCCGCCGCCAGAATTTTACGTGCATAACCACCGGCACCAAAGGTGCCATCGACCATCACTTCGCCATCTTTGGGGGCAAGCGCGTCCAGCACCTCGCGCAGCAACACAGGAATATGTGGCGCAGCGGGGTCAAAAAAATCAGCGCTTGAAGCGGCAGATACGGTCACGTTTTTTCCAGCGAAAGGTTGGTATTTTACCAGTCTATTAAAATATCATGCCGTGGCGGGCGTGGTCAATGACCGCTGGGCGGTCAAACCTTTTAAAAACAATGGGATAATATTATTATTTTGGAAAAAATCGCCAGAGGATCTGTAAGCCGGGTTCTGTAGCGCCGTTTGCACGGCGTGACGACCATTCATCTGGGAGCGAATTTGCATTCGCCCTCAAGCAGCCGACCCGGAAGACAGGCGCAAAAACACACCCTGACACGTCTAGCGTGTCTTGCCTTCCCTATTTGGCCTTGCTCCCGATGGGGTTTGCCAAGCCGTCCTGTTGCCAGGACGCTGGTGCGCTCTTACCGCACCGTTTCACCCTTACCCTGCTTCGCCAAAGGCTACGCAGGGCGGTTTTTTTTCTGTTGCACTTTCCGTTGCATGGGCCTTTACGACCCACACCCCCGGACGTTATCCGGCATCGTGTTTTTAGGGCGCCCGGACTTTCCTCGGCGGGGTTACCCCCGACGCGGCCGTCCGATCCTCTGGCCATTCTTATGTATAAGAGTTACAAGGTCTGTGCAAGAAATTACATGAACTGCACGCCGCCAAGGCTGTCGTCCTGACAGACACGCAAGCGGGCTTGGAGAATGTTTTCAGCGTTAAGATTAGTTAAATCAAACACTTCCGGTACAAAATGGCGGGCAAATGCCCGCCTGAGCACGGCGGTTTCAAGGGCGGGGTCATAGCCGATATCAAGGAGTGCCTGCCTGATTTGATCCTCGTTTAACTGAGGAGGTGAGCTGAGTTGTGCCTCGCCAACCTTGGGCCAATAGCCAAGACCGCGCGCCGCAAGTTCGGCCCACGGAAACCATTCACCCGGATCAATTTTGCGCGCCGGTGCAATATCGCTGTGCGCCAGAACGTTCATCGCCATCAAGGTGTGGCGTTTGCAAATATCAAGACCAAGGGCCAGCACCGCTTCAATCTGTGCTGACGGATACGGTTGGCAGCCAGACTTATGACCATCATTCACTATCTCAATCCCGATAGAGGTCGAGTTGATATCCGTATCACCCTGCCAGTAACTTTGCCCCGCATGCCAGGCACGTTTGTCTTCAGGCACCAGCTGTTCAATGGTGCCGTCAACATCCACCATGTAATGCACACTGACGCGGCGTTCACCCGTTGATGTCAACATCCCGCGCGCGGTTGCAGCATCAGGTGTGTCGGTATAGTGCATGATCAAATGGCGCACGCGGTCTGTGCCAACCGGTGTTGGCAGCTCGCGCGTGTTAAAATTCGGGCTTGGCGTCTGGATGATATTCATCTGCCATTCCTTGCGTTATAACGGGCCACAGCGCGCAGTTTTGCCAGCGTGTCGCGGGTGGGGACACCTGCTGGTGCTTTGGTATCGTATCTTAACTGAAACGCGGCAAGCACCTCGCGGGTTCCAAGCTTTGTGCCACCAAAATCAAAGCCGTACCCCGCTTTGGCCAGCAAATGGCGCAGCTTTGCATCATCACGCTTGAGCGCTACTTGATTAAAGTAATCAGACAACCTTGGGCGTGGCCAGTGACCGACACCTTGTTTTGCCAGATGCGCCCACGGAAAAAACGCGCCCGGATCAATCTTGCGCTTAGGTGCGATGTCACTGTGCGCCACGATATTGCAATCCTTGATGCCGTGGCGTTTTTGAATATCGCGGCACAACTCAATCACCGCCGCAATTTGCGCGGGCGCAAAAGGAGAAACGCCATCATTGACGATTTCAATGCCAATTGACCTGCTGTTAATGTCGCTCTGCCCCTGCCAGCTTGACACACCGGCATGCCAGGCACGGTTATCTTCCGCAACCAGCTTGATCACGCGGCCATCAACATCAACCACATAATGCGCACTGACCTCGGCTGCCGGATCACACAGACGGTCAATCACTGCCTGCAGCGGCACTGTTTCAGTATAGTGCAGCACAATCATATCAATTGTGCTTTTGCGTGCGTTGAAATTTGGCGACAACTTTTGCGTCATAGTTTTGTCACAAACTCGGCCAGCAGGTTTTCAAAGTTTGCTGCACCCTTTGCAGCATTTTCAATGGTGTGATCATGGCTCAGCTTTTCATCTGACAGCCCCGCCCCCATGTTGGTCAGGCAGGAACAGCCCACAACCTTAAGCCCACAATGACGCGCAATGATCGCATCAGGCACGCTTGACATGCCAACCGCATCTGCCCCCATGCGCTGCGCCATGCGGATTTCGGCGGGTGTTTCAAAACAGGGCCCACGAAAGGCCATATAGACACCTTCGTTAAGGGGAATATTTTTGGCCTGTGCGGCTGCGTGCAGTTTTTTGCGCAAATCAACATCCCAGCAAT
>JBEIPH010000106.1:0-4869 GCA_040377115.1 Micavibrio sp.
CATTAACAACGCCACGATTGGCGGAAAGCGATGTCACTGTATATCCATCAAGGTTGGGGGCAATGGCGTTATTTTCCATGGCTTCCATCACGCCACCAAGCGGGGGCGGCACCGTTGATGGATCAGCACCTTCTTTGCCACCTTTGGTATCAACTACAGCGGCGTCGTCAAACACCTGTGGCAATTGTCGAATAGCAAGCGACTCACGCGACACCGCCGCATCGGCTGTACCACGCACCGGCAGGACCAGCACGCCACGCGCGCCGGAATGCAGTATTTGCAAGTCGTCAATCACAGCGCCCTCGCGGCTTGGCACCCAGTTGATGGTCAAAGCACAGGCCTCAACTGGTTTGAGCACACTGCCAGCACGGCAACCCGTGCGACCAATCGAAAGACCGTTGTCTGATCCAGCAAGACGGATGGTATTGAGCATCAGATCTTCAGCACCCGCGTTAACAAGGCTGACGGTAATCGCCGAAGCGCCCTTGATACCCGAACCAAAATCAACCTTGTCTTTATCTGCAATCAAAAGACCGCGATCTGGCAGCGTCTCGGGGAAAAGTGTTGCGCTCGCGGTTGCTTCTGGTGAAAAGGTACCGCTAATCGGCACTTGTGTAACTTTGCTGGTGGCAGAGTGATTGACCAGCAGCACGCCTTTTGAAAGGCCCTTGGTCTGCGGGCTCCAGCGCAGCAGAACACTGCAGGTTTCCGCAGGTTCAAGCTTTGGTGGGCAGGCAGAGGTAAGGCTGAAGCCTGCTTTTTCCGAGGCGTCAATCTTGATATCGGTAATCTCAACCGCCTCGGATGTGCGGTTGCGCAAAAGGATCGCCTCGACAGGCGTTGCCACACCGCTGGAATCATCAAACTCAACGCTTTCAGGAGAGGCCTCAACGTCAAGCTTGACGCGCTCTTCTTCTGCAGTATCCGTACCAATGATGCTGCCTGTAATGGCCGAAGTGGCCAGACGTGTGCGGCCATCATGATCTAGCAGCATTTCAAGACGCCATGCGCCAAGCTCGATACCGCTGACGGAAATGGTTACCGCGCACTCAGCCTCGGGTGGCAGCGGCGCTTCCGCGCATTTATTCATGGTCACGGTCGCTTTGATATTTGAAGACGGATAAAGGTTGATACCCGTCACATTCACCGGCGCTGTACCTTCGTTGCGGAACAACGCAACAACATAGGCCGTCGCACCAGCACCGATATCACCGCCCGTAATGGTACCCGTCACAGCAGATAGATCGGGGCCGACCTTGGCGTTGTTACCGCTGCTTGCGGGGCTGGGTCTTTAAACGCATTCACCAGCTGCGCGTGTGTTGCTGTTGGGGCGATTAGCAAACCGGTCATCAGCATCGCCGCAAAAACGGGCAGAGATTTTTTCATTGGTGAGATCATTGCGCACCTCCCTGTTCTTGCGAGGCATGCTCTTGTGAAGATTGACTAGGAAGCCATGAAGGCAGGTTAAGCCCACCAGCCCCCTGACGCGCAGGCTGTGCCGGAGCCGGAGCCGGCGCTGGCGCCTGTTGAGCTTGGGGCATCACGACTGGTTCAGCTGGCGCAGGGGCCAAAGCGTTTGGCGACAATCCTTGCAACAGGTCCTCTTCTTTTTTGCTTTCTTGAGCAGCAGGGGGGGGGCGTCAAGGCGACAGGCTCGGGCGCTGGCACAGGTTCCTGACTAACAGGAGAGTTAAAAATACGTCCAACGTCTGCCGCGTCATCATCGCTCATAGCTGCAGGTTCGGGTGCGGCTGGCGCAGCCTTCATGGGGATCGCTTTGCTTGATGCGTCAGCTGGCGGGTTAACCGCTCTTGGCGCGTCAACGATACCCACGGTGTCCGCATCACCACCCATATCAAACACAATCACACGGGGGCGGAGCAGGAAAATAAGTTCTGTATTGCGCACGGACGCCGCGCGCGCAGTGTTCAGGAAGGGCTTAAGCAAGCCAGGACCAGAGCCCGAGACGTCATCACGCTCGGTTACCACACCGGCAATCAAAACAGCATCGCCCGGGCGCACGCGTATCTGAGTTGAAATATTGCGCGAGCTTGTTTGCGGCAACTGAATAGTGGAGTTGGCATCTGGCTGGAAGACGTCAATATCAAGCAGTTCTTCAAGGTTGATGGTGATGTTGCCGTAAACCGTTGATTGATCCCACGAGCTGGTAACATCCATCGACAACCCGGTCTGAACCGTATCTGTCGTCAGCGACACAGAGTCAGGCACACCAGCCGTCGTTGACGGCGTACGCGTGATACCGCTCACAAAGTTCTGGCTTTGCTCGACAGCCAGCGAGGCGCTGGATCCGGACAATACTGTCAACTGAGGTTGCGAAACGGTTTTAACCGTACCTTGCTCGGAAATAAATTCCAAAACCATCTCGGCCGTCACATCCGCACTGCCATCATAGGTTGGCGTGATGCTGATGGGCGTTGCGCCACCAGTAACCGCGGGTGCACCACCCGGGATGCTGATATCAAGATCGATGTTGCCGATATTGTTGATCAGCGATGTCCAATCAATGCCTGTGCGGTTGCTATTGTTGAGCGTTACTTCCCAGATGTGGGTTTCATAGACGATCAGCGCCGTGTTCTTGCGCAGACGCTCGAAATATTGCTTGGCATATTTGTTGGCGCGCTGGCTGGCCGTGTAGATCATAACACGCGTGGTCGGATCCACCGTTGCTGTGCCACCAATAATCGCCTCAAGGCCGCTCACGATATCATCATAGCCACCGCCACTGTCAGATGAACCAGACGACGAAGAGGAAGATGATGATGAGCTGGTATCAGAAGAGTCACTGGAGCTGCTTGAACCACCCGAAGATGATGACGAAAGCGGCGGCAGGTCAACCACAAAGGTTTCAACTTCTTTTACTGTCACCACACCGTCTTCGTGACGGCAATAGAGGTTAGCAAGTTCGCAAACGCGGTTCACGACTTTGGAAACCGGACCACGGAGATTGGCAACCGTGATGCGCGTTGTCAGCGCAGCGTCCGTTTCAAAGGCAAGCGAAACATCGTAATCATCAAGGATCAGTTGCAAGGCGCTGGCCAATGTCTCGCCGCGCAATTCGTATGGGCCAATTTCATCGCTTGGCAGCGGATCTTGGTCGGCAACATGAGGCACCAGAACATCGCGGCCCAGTTTGATGCGCGTCACGGCGTCGCGACGCTCGTTCACACCTTTATAGCGATCAAGTGGTGGCGTTACGGTTGGCACATCAGTTGTGCGGGGGTCTGGTACGTTAACTTGCGCGCAGGCTGTCGCCAACATCAACGGCACAACAACACAAAAAACACTACGCAGTAAAATTTTGACCATTAACGGCCTCCCCTATCAATCAGCCGGCTAATCGACGAGATCAGCCTGTCTTTCTGCACCGGCTTGAGCAATACGGCACTGACGCCATGTTTGCCCGCCCGTTCCAGCAGATCACCATCCTGATCACCCGTGACCAGAACGACAGGGGTTTTCAAACCTTGAGCGCGGATAAGGCCAATAAATTCAAACCCGTCCATCGGCTCCATGCGGACATCAACAACGGCAAGGGCGATATTCTCGTTAATAAGATCGTATGCCTTGTCGCCATCAGATGCCTCGATTGTCGCGTAACCAGCGCCCTTCAAAAAGGTGACAATTTGCGTGCGGACAAAATCGTTGTCCTCTACAACCAAAATTGTTTTCTGATCACTCATTGATCTGGTGTCGCAAAACGCGGCTCCGTCAAGACCCGCGATCCCCCTTTGTTGTTTCTGTATCAAGCAGTCGGACAACCCCTTGTCCGAAGGCTTCCGATTTTAATTAAAATTCTGAAACCTCACTTTTGACTATACACACATTCAGTTTTGTATCACAACAGTGAAATCAAGGCCTTGCGCGACGCAATCCCCTCTGGTCAAAAGGTTTATACAGATGGACACACTGCTGACTGCTTTCGCTTATCTGACAATTTTTGCGTTGCTCGCCGCACTCGCCTGGCGCGACCTTCTTGAGTATATTCTGCCAAATGAAATGAACGCGGCACTGGCTGTTACCTGCATGGCTTTGCATATAGCAGGGCGTTGGCAGTGGATGAGCCCGATTGATGCTCTGCTGGGTGCGCTTGTCGGTGGCGGCTTTCTTTTGACGGTTGGATTGCTGGCTGATCGATTTTACAAAAAAGATTCCCTTGGCATGGGCGACGTAAAATTGATGGCGGCGGCCGGTCTCGGCCTTGGTTTCCCGAATATCATGCTCGCCTTAAGCCTTGGCGCTTTTGTCGGCGTTTTGCATGGCGGCCTGATCGCTTACCTGCGAAAACTGAAGGGCGAAAAAGATGTCGTCTTTTCGGAAATCAACGTGCCCGCCGGCTTGGGCCTTGCCGTTGGTATCGCTATAGTGATGTTGCACCAGTACGGATTCGATCCCTTCCGGTAATTCAGGAAAAATTTCATGACCTCAACAGCCCCTGCAGAAAAAGATTTTGCTCAGGGGCCGCTATCTGGTTTGCGCGTGCTGGATTTGACGCGCGTGCTGGCAGGCCCCGGTGCCACACAGGCACTGGGCGATATGGGGGCTGATGTTATCAAGATCGAAAAACCAAATGCAGGCGATGATACCCGCGAATGGGGCCCGCCGTACCTGAAAGATACAAAAGGCAACGACACAACCGAAAGCGCTTATTACCTTTGCGCCAATCGCAACAAAAAATCTGTCACACTGGATTTCACCAAGCCCGAGGGCCTTGCCCTGCTGCTGCGCTTGCTTGAAGGCTGCGATGTTTTGATTGAAAATTTCAAACCCGGCAGCCTTGAAAAACACGGCCTTTCCTATGCGCAGTTAAAAGAAAAATTTCCGCGGCTGATTTACTGCTCCCTCACCGGC
>JBEIPH010000012.1:0-10577 GCA_040377115.1 Micavibrio sp.
CTTTCGATGCGTGCACCATCACGAATATCAACGCCGCCATGGGCCAGAATGTTCACATCTGATTTTATTTTGACATCACGCCCGATTTTCAGGCGGCAAAAATACTCGCCCGCGATCGAGCGATGGATACTGGAACTTTCAATATCGGAAGCTGTGCAAAGGGGTAGCAGATCGGCCAGTGATTTGGGGTCGGTCGGGTTCTGGCGAAAACGCGCAAAGGCGATGTCGTCTTTGAGTTTGAGTTTTTGCAAACGCAGGCTGTCAAAGGCCGCAAAAAGCGCGCCGGTGTTCTCCCAAAACCTTTGCCATGTGATATCGCGCATATTATCCCCGTCCGCAGGCTGCCTTTATTCTACAAAAAGGCGGTTAATAATATGACAAAAATAGAAAAAATTATAAGTATTTGATAATAAATGCATATTTGGCTTAATGATCTGCTTAGACAGGCTGTGCTAGGCTTGCCGCTGCGATGAAAAACAAAACCATAGCAATCATTGGCGCGGGCCCTGCGGGGCTTATGGCGGCGGAGCGTCTGGCGGGGCTTTGTCCTGACGCCGATATCCGCGTCTATGAACACAAGCCATCGGTGGCGCGTAAATTTTTAATGGCGGGGCGCGGCGGGTTGAACCTGACGCACAGTGAACCGCTTGATGGTTTCCTGACGCGCTATCGCGAGGCGCAGGCATGGTTGTCACCAATGTTGCATGAATTCACGCCAGATGATTTGCGCGCGTGGTGCGAGGGATTGGGGCAGTCAACCTTTGTGGGCAGCAGTGGCCGTGTTTTCCCCAAGGCGATGAAAGCATCGCCCTTGCTGCGCGCATGGAGCGTGCGTTTGCAGCAACTGGGCGTGACGTTTTTTACGCACCACCGCTGGCAGGGCTGGGCCGCAGATGGTGCACTGGTGTTTGAAAATGCGCATGGCGCAAAAATTTCGCTCAAGGCGGATGCAACCCTGCTGGCCCTTGGCGGTGGCAGCTGGCCAAAGCTTGGCTCTGACGGTGGCTGGGTTGATGTGTTGTCAGCCAAGGGTGTTGATGTTGCACCACTACTACCTGCCAATTGTGGTTTTCCTTATGCGTGGTCGGCTATCTTTGCAGAAAAATATGCAGGCCAGCCTGTCAAACCTTTGGCCATCACGTTTGAAGGCCGCCGCGTAGAAGGCGAGATGATGGTAACTGCAAGCGGGATCGAGGGCGGGGCGGTTTATGCGCTGTCCGCTGAAATCCGCCGCGCCATTGAGGAAAAAGGCGAGGCGCAGGTGTTTTTTGACCTCCGCCCCGGCCTTGACGAAGCAGCCGTGCGGCATAAATTAAGCAAAACCAAGGGTGCGCTCAGCACGGCCAATTTCCTGCGCAGGGAACTGGGCCTTTCGGGCGTGTCATATGGCCTGCTGCGCGAACTGGCAGGTCCGGAGGTACCAAAGGCGGCAACCATCAAGGCTCTGCCATTGATTTTACGTCACCCGCCCGATATGGCACGGGCGATTTCAACGGCGGGAGGGATCAAGCGGGCGGCTGTTGACCAAAGCTTGATGCTGCAAGCCCTGCCCGGGGTTTTTGTGGCGGGAGAAATGCTTGACTGGGAGGCGCCGACAGGCGGATACCTGTTGCAGGCGACTTTTGCAACCGCGGTTGTGGCCGCAAACGGAATTGAAAACTGGCTAAAACAAAACAACACCTAAAAACCAACCTCTAAAAACCAACCAAGGAGAAGAAATATGAAGAAAACAAATATTTTTACAGCCGCATTGTTTGCTGCTGCCCTGACACTGGGCCTGTCGAGCGCATCGATGGCTGCCGCCACCGTGGGCGAAGCCGCCCCTGAATTCAGCCTGCCGGGTGTTGATGGCAAAACCGTCAATCTTGCCGATTTCAAAGGCAAGACAGTGGTGCTTGAGTGGTTTAACAAAGATTGCCCGTTTGTGCGCAAGCATTACGACAGCAAGAACATGCAGAACCTGCAAAAAGAAATCACCGGCAAAGAGGTGGTTTGGCTGATGATCAACTCCTCTGCCGAGGGCAAAGAGGGCCATGAAACAGCGGCCGCAGGTCTTGAAACCCTGACCAAAGAGGGCGCAGCCCCCACCGCCTATCTGCTGGATGCCGATGGCAAAGTTGGCAAACTGTATGATGCCAAAACAACACCACATATGTTTGTGATCGATAAAGAAGGCAAGCTTGCCTATGCCGGCGCCATCGATGACAAGGCGTCTGCCTATGCCAGCGATATCGAAGGGGCCAAAAACTATGTCCGCGCGGCTGTTGACGCCCTGCTGGCAGGCCAAACCGTTGCTGAAGCTTCGACCAAGTCATACGGTTGCAGTGTTAAGTACGCTAACTAAGATAAAACCTAGCTAAAAAAATCCCCCGGCCTTGCGGTTCGGGGGATTTTTTTATCCAAGAAAAAACCCCCGGCAGGGGAAGCCGGGGGTTTCGGGGAAGACAGAGCGACATTCAGGGGGGGGAGAAGTTGTCGCCCTGTGGCAGTAAAGGGTTAGAGAGAAGGTCCGCCTGTTTTTGTTGCTTTTGGTGCGGTTCCTTCATCTGCATCGTTGTCCTGCTTATCAGCGGCTTCAGGTGCATCACCTTCATCGCTGCTGGTTTCGCTGGCCTTGTTGAAAGCGTCACCGATAGCGATACGGGTGTCTTTCAGCTTTTTGGTTGTTTCGACCAGTGCTTCGAGCGACTTGTCGGGTGACTGGCGGAGTGCTGTCAGTTCCTCGATGGTGGCGCGCAGCTGCTCTTGCAGGTCGGCAGGTGCTTCCTTGAAGTAATCTTTATCAAGATCCTTGGTCGCGCCCTTGAGTTCGGCGTCAGCTTCGGCATCTGCCACGCGTGTTTCGCGCAGGATACGGTCTGATTCTTTGTTGGCTTCGGCGTCAGCCAGCATGCGTTCGATTTCAGCGTCGGTCAGGCCGCCGTTGCTTTCGATTTTCACGTTTTGCGAGCGGCCGGTTTTTGGGTTGGTCGCTGTTACTTCGATAACGCCGTCGGCATCGATGCTCAGGCATACTTTAACGGCAACTTCGCGGGCACGGCCAGGTGGCAGGTCTTCGAATACGAAGGTACCCAGCAGTTTGTTTTTCGAAGCTTCTTCACGTTCACCTTGGAAAACCATGATCTGAACGTCTTCCTGATTGTCTTCTGAGGTGTAGAAGGTCTCTTCGACTTTGCAGGGGATCGAGGTGTTGCGGGTGATTAGTTTGAACATCACATCGTCTTTGCCGCGGATACCCAGTGTCAGCGGGGTTACGTCGTACAGCAGAACGTTATCAACGTCACCCTTCAGGATAGCGCCCTGAACAGCAGCGCCCATGGCAACGATTTCATCTGGGTTAACGTCGCGGCGTGGCTCTTTGCCAAAGAATTGTTTGACCGTTTGAACAACCAGCGGCATGCGGGTCTGGCCACCGACGAGGATCACGTCAGCCAGATCGCTTGCTTTCAGGCCAGCGTCTTCAAGCGCCTTTTTGCAAGGTGCCAGTGTGCGTTCAACGAAAGGACGCAGCAGGTCTTCAAGTTCGGTGCGCGACAGATCCATTTCAAAGTTGATCATGTTGCCATCGGCATCGGGCATCAGGAAAGGTAGATTGATGTTGCTGGTTTCAGCGCTCGAGAGTTCTTTCTTGGCGCTTTCGGCAGCTTCGCGGATACGCTGGATGGTTGACGCGTGCTTTTTGCGGCTTGCTTCGTCGCTCAGGTCCAGATCTGTCTGGTTTTCTTTGTTGATGGCAGCAACGATGTGCTGGGTGATGGCTTCGTCAAAGTTTTCACCGCCAAGGAAGGTGTCGCCGTTGGTCGAGATAACTTTGATCAGGCTGCCATCGGTTTCATCGATGTCGAGATCGAGGATGGAAACGTCAAACGTACCGCCGCCAAGGTCATAGACAGCGACTTTGCCGCTTTTCTGCTTGTCCATACCATAGGCAAGGGCGGCAGAAGTTGGCTCGTTGATGATGCGCAAAACTTCAAGACCAGCAATTTTGCCGGCATCTTTGGTGGCCTGGCGCTGGGCGTCGTTGAAGTAGGCGGGAACGGTAATAACGGCCTGTGTGACTTCTTGACCCAGTTGTTTTTCAACAGCCTGTTTCAGTTTGGTCAGTACTTCGGCGCTGATTTGAACAACCGCTTTTGCTTCGCCGTTAACATCAACCCATGCGTCACCGTTAGGGCCTTTGACAATTTTGTAAGAAGCCAGTTCCTGCATTTGCTGAACTGCTTTGTCGTCAAAACGACGACCGATCAGGCGCTTGACGCCGTAAAAGGTACCGTTGGGATTGGCTGCTGCCTGACGGCGCGCGCTGTCACCAACCAGCGTTTCAAGATCATTGGTGCCTTTGACTTTTTTAAAGGCGATGACTGAGGGCGTGGTGCGCTTGCCATCGAGGTTCTCGATAACTTTGGCTTTGCCGTCTTCAAAAATGCAAACGGCCGAGTTGGTTGTGCCAAGGTCGATACCAATAACGATGCCCATATGTGCTTCTCCTCGTGGTGTTCGCAGTTTTTGCGGCGCCAGGCATGGCGTCATCTGCGATTCTGATTCTGCGGTTATGACTAAGTGAAAGCATTATGGCAAGGAGGGGTGGGGTAGTCAAGCATTACGTTAAAAAAGCGTAAATTTTTCGCATAAACATTTGAATTTAAATGGTTTTTTAGGCGCGTTCGCCGAAAAGGGCGCTGCCAATCCGCAGGTGGGTTGCACCATATATAATGGCACGGTCAAAATCACCGCTCATCCCCATGCTCAGGCCCTTCACACCATGACGTGCGGCCAGTTTTTGCAGCAGGGCAAAGTGCAAATCAGCAACCTCATCCACGGGGGGGATGCACATCAGGCCCGCAACGGTGATGCCAAGCTTGCTTGCGCCGTCTAGTAACGCGGGCAGGTCAGCAACGCTAACGCCGTCTTTTTGCGCTTCATCACCGGTGTTGACCTGCACAAAGCAGGGCAGCTTGCGTTGCTGCTTTTGCATTTCCTTGGCCAGCGCCTCGGCCAGACGAAGGCTGTCAATCGTATGGATAACATCAAAGAGGGCAACGGCATCGGCTGCCTTGTTGGTTTGCAGGTGGCCAATCAAGTGCAACTCAAGGTCTGGATAGTGTGTGCGGCGTGCCTGCCAGCGGGCTTGCGCTTCCTGCACACGGTTTTCGCCAAAGACACGCAAGCCATATGACAGCGCTGCGTCAATACGCTCATCAGGCTGTTGTTTGCTGACGGCAATCAGGGTGATGTCTTTTTCAGCGCGGCCAGCATAGTCACAAGCCGTGGTAATACGCTTTTTAATCTCAGCTATCTGCATCAGCTGCCGGAACCAAAGGCTGTGGGGGCGGGGTCAATCACGCTGGCACTGCCGCCGCGGATTTCAAGCACGGCAAGGCCACGTTCGGCCAAGCCATCACCACGGAAGCGGAACACGCCGTCAATACCGGCAAAGCCGCGCGCGGCTGTCATGCGGTTGCGGCTGTAGGGCTCACCGGTGGTATCCGTGCGTGACAGCACAGCGGCAAGGGCCGTTGCGTCATAGGCCAGCGTGGCAAGACGGGGCGGCACACCGCCAAAGTTTTGCTGATAGCGTTGTTCAAAATCACGACGCGCCTTGGGGTCGGGGGCGGCAAACCAGCCGCCTGTCAGGGCAGGGTCGCTCAGTGCTGTTGAATCATCCCACAAACCGGTACCAAGCAAACGCAGGCGTTTGTTTGACAGGCCATGCTGGCTGAGCACGGCGGTCAGGCTGCGCAGGCTTTCGCCACCCACGGGCAACAACAGGCTGTCAATGGCAAGGCTGCCATCGGCTGATTTTTGGCGGCTGGCAAAATCGGCGATGATGGTGTTGAGGTCTGGTTGGCCTGGCGAGTAACGCTGCATGGCTTTTGCAGTGGCGCCTGTGCGGTCAAGCGTGGCGATTACAACATCTGCATACTCGGTTTGTGGTGCAACCACGCCAAGATTGCCAAGGCCCTTTGTTTCGGCAAACTGGGTGACCCGCGCAACCTGAAGGAACGGCAAGAAACCAAAGATATAAGTATTGTTATCAGCCAGTGTCCAATCAGTTGTGAAAGACACCATGGGTATGCTGGCAGCAGACGCAATTGGTTTTACCGCTTTGACATCATCGGCAAAGATGGGGCCAAGCAAAAGGCTGGCACCACCGGCGATTGCCTTTTGCGCGGCAGCGGCTGCACCTTGCGGTGTGCTGCCTGTATCAGCGGGGATCAGTTCAAACCCGCTGCTGCCCACATCAAACAGGGCCAGTTGAGAGGCCTGCAACATCGGCTTGCCCAAATTGGCATTTTTACCGGTAAGGGGCAGGAGCAAAGCGACTTTGATCTCGCGCGGTGGCACGGGTGCTGCGGCAGGCGTGGGGGTTGTCGATGTGGCAACCGTGTTGTTTTGCTGCATCAGACCTTCGCGCTGGCTGGCGGTTTGCCAGGCCACATCGGGCAGCTGGTTGGGGTCGCTCGTTACAATACCGCTGTTACCCGAGGGCATGCCCCAGCTTGACCCGCCCGTTTGTGCGGCACAACCAACCAGTGTGGTCATCAGCAGGGCAAAAAAGAAAAACCGGCAGTGTTTGAGGATTGTGGATGTCATTTTTCCTGTATACTCATATTGGTCATGAAAGACGGTGAAGAAAGCGCCATGGCGACGAGCAACACGCAAAATGCCCTGCCTGCGGGTTTGTACATTATAGCCACGCCAATTGGCAACATGGGCGATATTTCGCTGCGCGCGCTTGAAACCTTGCGCCAAGTAAACATAATCGCCTGCGAGGATACGCGCGAGGCCGGTAAACTGGCCGCCGCCTATGAGATCCGCGCCCAGCGTTTGCCCTATCACGAACATAATGCCGATGAAATGCGCCCCAAGCTGGTCAAAATGATCGCCGAGGGGGCAGCCGTAGGCTTGGTGTCTGATGCAGGCACCCCGCTGATTTCCGACCCCGGTTATAAGCTGGTGCGCGATTGCGTTGATGCGGGTGTGTATGTCACCACCTTGCCGGGGGCTTCGGCCTCGTTGGCGGCGCTGGTCCTTGCAGGTTTGCCCACAGACCGTTTTTTATTCGCAGGGTTCTTGCCACCAAAAAGTGGGGCGCGCAAAACCGCACTGGGCGAAGTTGCTGGCGTGGCGGCAACATTGATTTTTTATGAAACAGCCCCGCGCTTGAGCGAAAGCCTGTCTGATATGCTGACCGTGCTTGGCGACCGGCCTGCAGCCGTGGTGCGTGAAATCACCAAAAAGTTTGAAGAGGCGCGACGCGGCACCCTTTCAGAGCTTGTTGAACACTACGCACAGGCCGGTGCGCCCAAGGGCGAAATTGTGATTGTCGTTGGCGGACCTGATGCAGACAATGCGGCGTGGGATGACGCAAAGCTTGATGAATTGATCATCGGCTTGTTTGAAAACGAGGGCATGAGCGTTAAAGATGCAGCCGCTTTTGCGGCTGCACGCACAGGTATCAAGAAAAGCGAGCTTTATCAGCGCGCGCTGCTTTTGCGAAATCGACAGGATAAATCCGTGTGAATCGGGAAACCGGATATAAAAAAGGCCTGATGGCCGAAATGCGCGCAGCCCTTTGGCTCAGACGGCGGGGGTATAAGCTTTTGGCTTGGCGGTACAAGACAAAGCGCGGCGAAATCGACCTGATCGCCCTTGAGGGCAACATCCTTGTTTTTGTTGAGGTCAAGCAACGCGCCAGCCTGACGGCTGCGGCCGAGGCGATTGACCCCCGCAGCCGCCAGCGAATATGGCAGGCGGCGGAACTTTACCTGCAGGCCCATCCGCAATATACTGACTGCGACATGCGGTTTGACGCCATCATGTTTTCGGCAGATAAACAAATCGAACATTTGCCATCTGCCTGGGGCCATTAACACCGCGACTAAAAATAAACAGAGGGAATAAAACCATGCTGACCGCTTTTTCACACCGTTCATTCTTGGCATTTGGCGTTGCACTGCTGATGGCGGCGCCGCTTTCAGGCTGTGTCGGTGCTGCAATAGGTGCGGGGGCGGCTGTCGGCGTTGCGGCAGCGCAGGAAGGTGGCTTGCGTGGTGCCAGTACAGATACGGCTATCCGCGTACAAATTGCCGACCTCTGGCTTAAGCATGACGTACATCTTTTCCGCCGCCTTGATATGACGGTCAAAGAAGGCCGTGTGCTTATTACCGGCAACGTACCAACAGCCGATGCGCGCGTGGATGCCATTCGTCTGGCATGGCAGGCTGACGGCGTAAAACAGGTTATTAACGAGATCAATGTCGATAACAGCGCGGGCATTTCCGCCTATGCCACCGATGTCTGGATCACCGGACAGCTGAAATCAAAACTGTTGTTCGATAAATACATCCAGTCCATCAACTACACGGTTGATACGGTCAATGGCACGGTTTACCTGATGGGTGTGGCGCAGGATCAAAAAGAACTTGATCGTGTTATCAATCACGCCCGCAACCTTGGCCGCGTCAAGAACGTTGTCAGCTATGTGCGCCTGCGTGGCGAAACACCGGCCGGTATCCAGCAGCCAACCAGCAAAAGCAGCGCAACAGCGCCGCGCCAGCCAGCCCCCGTGCGCTATGGCGATACGGGCAATTACGATGGCACGGCGGGCAGCTGGACAGATACCACCAGCAATGTTTCGACATTGTCGCAGGACCGCAGTGTAACCAGCGAAAGCCTGCCCGCGCCGCGTTAATCAGAAAGGCTGTCTTTGACCATGGATAAGGACGACGATGTCCTGATACGCCGCGCTGGTGATGACAGCCTTGAGCATTTTGAAACGCCCGAGGAAGCCATGCAGTATCTGCGTATTGCAGGCACCATGGCAGACAGCGACCTTGATGTGGGTGAAGCAGCGCTGGCCTTGGCGCTGGTATTTTTGCCGGGCCTGCATGTCGAGCGCTATCGCAATCACCTGAAAAAACTGGTTGAACACGCACGCGATGAGTACGCGGCACGTTTGCGCCAAAGCGGCGATGTCACCGCCAGCTTGCAGGCAGAGGTTTTGCGCAAAATCATTCATGAGTCGCATGGTTATAAGGGTGACAATGAAACATACGATGATTTGCAAAACGCCAACCTGATCCGCGTGATCGAGCGCCGCGCGGGGCTGCCCGTCGCCCTTGGTATTTTATATGTGGTGGTCGGGCGCGGTTGCGGTTTTCAGGTAGATGGCCTGCGCTTTCCGGGGCACTTTTTATTGCGGCTTGAGTATGAAGGTCAGCGCTTGATCCTTGATCCGTTTGATGGCGGGCGCGAAATGACCGCGGCCGATTTACGCCAGTTGGTCAAAAAGCTGATTGGCGAGCAGGCCGAGCTTTCACATAATTATTATGAAGCGGTAACGACGCGCGAATTGCTGCTGCGCCTGCAAAACAATCTGAAATCGCGTCTGATCGAACGTGAAGAATACGCCCAAGCACTGTTGGTCATTGAAACCATGGCAGCCCTTGCACCCGATGAACCACGCACGTCGTTTGACAAAGCCATCCTTTACGCCAAGCTTGGTCAGGTGCAGCAAGCAGCCAGCGCGCTTGAGGATTACATCCTGCGTATTCCCGACGCGCGCGAGAAGCAACAGGCCAAAGCACTGTTGCAACAGATTTTGCGTCTGCAGTAACGCTTTCCTCTTGTCCTGCTCAATCCCCTATGCTTGAATACTTCTCAGGGTTTTCAGATATTGATTGATGTACCATCAACGGGGATTTTCAAATGGCACTTGCCTCTTTGCTGCTCCTGCTTGTTTTCTGCGCACTATACCTTCACCGCATTCTACCCAATCCACCTGCTGCCCTTGTCAAAGTAACCGACAAGGTCAGCCCGCATCTTGAACCGCTCGCCTTCTGGACGGTCATTTACGGTCTGGTGGCGATTTTGTTTTCGGCACTTTCCTTCCTTGGTACTTTTGACATTCTGGTGCGCATCCTTGCCAACGTGACGCTGGTCGTCATGGCATTGCCCGCGGCCTATGGCCAGATCAACACCCGCATGGGTGACAAGGTGAACGAGGCAATTGCTGAAAGCCTGACAGACATGATCCGCAGCATCGAGCGTTTTCAAAAACCGCTTGGCTATGCCGGTTGCGTTCTGGCTGTGCTGCTTTTTGCGGTTATGTTCCGCTAAGGCGCGAAAACTCCTTTAAAAACAGCGTTTTTACCGCAGCCCTTTTCGAGGGCTGCGTTGCTGTGCTATAAATCCGCAATCGAAAACCACCCCTTTGCAGAGGATTTAGCCATGGCTTCTTATCAGTACGTTTATGTGATGAAAGGTCTTTCAAAGACCTATCCCGGCGGCAAAAAAGTGCTCAATGATATTTATCTGAGCTTTTTCCCCGGTGCAAAAATCGGCGTGCTGGGCCCCAACGGTTCGGGTAAGTCAACCTTGCTTAAGGTTATGGCCGGTGTTGAAAAAGATTTCCAAGGCGAGGCCTGGTCTGCCGAAGGTGCGCGCGTTGGCTACCTGCCGCAGGACCCACAGCTGGATGAAAGCAAAACCGTTCTTGAAAACGTGATGGAGGCAATGAAAGAGGTCAAAGCCTGCCTTGATCGCTTTAACGAGATTTCAAACGCGTTCTCTGA